>JAFAHH010000069.1 GCA_019237355.1 Acetobacteraceae bacterium
CCTCATCAATTATCGAGGAAGCTTCTGAGAATCCTTGACCGGCTCGGTGCTTGAGCTTGCGTAGCGCTTTCGCCTCGATCTGGCGGATGCGCTCGCGCGTGACATTGAACTGCTGGCCGACTTCTTCGAGCGTATGGTCTGTATTCATGCCAATTCCAAAGCGCATCCGCAGCACGCGTTCTTCGCGCGGCGTGAGCGAGGATAGCACACGCGTCGTCGCTTCGCGCAAATTCGCCTGGATAGCGGCATCGAGCGGAATGATCGCATTCTTGTCCTCGATGAAATCGCCAAGGTGGCTGTCCTCCTCATCGCCGATCGGGGTCTCCAGGCTGATCGGCTCCTTCGCGATCTTCAGCACCTTGCGCACCTTCTCGAGCGGCATCCCGAGTTTTTCTGCAAGCTCTTCAGGCGCGGGCTCCCGCCCGATCTCATGCAGCATCTGGCGGCTGGTTCGTACCAGCTTGTTGATCGTCTCGATCATGTGCACCGGGATACGGATCGTCCGCGCCTGATCGGCGATCGAGCGGGTAATGGCCTGGCGAATCCACCATGTCGCGTAGGTGCTGAATTTATATCCGCGGCGATATTCGAACTTATCGACCGCTTTCATCAACCCGATATTGCCTTCCTGGATCAGATCGAGAAACTGCAGCCCGCGGTTAGTATATTTCTTAGCAATTGAGATAACCAGGCGAAGATTCGCCTCGATCATTTCCTTTTTCGCCCGTGCGCTGTCCCGCTCGCCCCGGCTTACGGTCATGTAGACCCGGCGGAATTCACTGATCGGCAGGCCGGCATCGGTCGCCACCTCGGCGATCTGCGCACGTAGATTGGCGATATCGGCCTCATGCTTCTCGACGAATGGCTTCCAGCCTTTGGTAGGTAGCTTGCCGATATTTTCGATCCAATTTGGATCAAGCTCCTGGCCGCGATAATGCTTGAGAAAATCTTCACGCGTCACTTTGCAGCTTTCGGCCATGCGCAACAACTGGCCTTCAAGCGCGGTCAGCCGCAAATTGAGCTGCTTGAGCTGGCTCACCAGTTCCTCGATCCGGTTATTGTGCAGCCGTACATGCTGCACGGTCGTAACCAGGTCTTGGTGCTGCTTCTCGTAAGTTTTTTCCGAGCGTGCGCTCAGCTCCTCGCCGCTGGTGAAGCTCTCCAGCCGCTTGTACTGCATCTTCTGCAGCTTTTTGTAGGAGTTTTCGATTTCCTCGAAAGTCGCAAGAACTTCCGGTTTAAGCTTTTCTTCGAGTGCGGAGAGCGACATGCCGACGCCCTCGCCCTCATCATCGAGGTCTTCGCCGCGGTCGAACTCGGGCTCTGACCTAGCCGCGATCGCGCCGTTGCCGTTGCCGCTGCCCTCGGCAGGCAACGCACCGGCTGACATCATCCCCTCGGCCGCTTCGGGGTGCTGGCCATCGCCCAGGCCCTGCGTCGCCTCTAGATCAATGATGTCGCGCAGCAACATCTTCCCAGCCTTGAGCTGGTCGTGCCAGTTGATGATAGCGCGGAAGGTCAGCGGGCTTTCGCACAAGCCGCCGATCATCATGTCGCGCCCGGCTTCGATCCGTTTGGCAATCGCGATCTCACCTTCGCGCGACAGCAACTCCACACTGCCCATCTCGCGGAGGTACATTCGCACGGGGTCATCGGTTCGCCCGGCCGACTCCTCATCGACGTTGCCGGACTGCTCTTCCTCAACCTCGCTCTCTTTTTCGGCCTTGGCTGCCGGCGAGTCCGGCTCTTCCTGTTCTTCGCTCTCAACGACCTGGATGCCCATCTCATGGAAATTGGCCATCACATCTTCGATCTGCTCGGAGCTGTTCTGGTCTGGCGGCAAAACGGCGTTAAGATCATCGAAGGTGATGTAGCCGCGCTCTTTCCCTTTCGCGATCAGCCGCTTGACCTGGGCCGATTGCACGTCGAGCAGGGTCGTATCGACGTCCTGTTCCGTGCTTGCTGTTTCCGCGCCTACATTCGCCTTGGTTGCCATGCGTTAGTCACTCCGGCTTAAAAAACACCCTCTACTAATAGGGAATCGCCGCTGGCCTCCTTCCCGGCCTCAAGCGGCCGGCTCTAGGTCTTCGCCTTCGCCGCTAAGTTCCCTGCTAAGTGCCTCAAGCCGCCGCAGGTTCTCGACGCTCGGCTCAGCTTCATAAGCTGCTCGTATCGCATCGAGCTCCTGGCGCAGCCGGTCCTTCTGCAAGTGACCGCAAATATCCCGCCACCCTTCCTCAGCTTCCGCCGGCAAAGCACCCGATTGCGTGTAAGCGGGAAGGCGCATCGGCTCCGCTGAAAGCACCTCCGCTACCTCGGCGGCCAGGCCCGCTGAGCTGAGGTGGGCGAGTAGGTCGCGGGATTCAAGAATTTCGGCGGTTGTGGCCCATTCCAGTATGGCTTGACGGATCGCGCTAAGCTTCGGCGGAAGCTCGATCGTCTCAAAAACATGGTCGACGTGACGGAGAAGACATGGGTGCCCCAAGATGATCGCGGTTAGGATACGAAGGCGCTCGGCCGCCGCTTGATCAAAGCCGTAACTGACGCGCTGCGACGCCGGGCGCCGCTCGGAGAGGGCCGCGTTTCTTCGCTGTGCTTTGAAAGAATCGAGCAGTTCCTTTTGGTATTCCCACGCCAGGGCGCGGTCTGGAATTGATTGGGCTGCTTGGATCAGCTTCGCCCGAAAGGCGGCGCGCTGCTCGGGGGTGTCCTGTGGCATCCCTTCCTGCAGCAGCCCAAATAACGCGGCACAAAGGGGGCGGGCCCCGCTTATGATCTGGCGGAAACTGTCCGAACCGCGGCGCTGAATGAGCGTGTCTGGGTCCTCGCCGGCGGGAAGGGAGGCGAGCTGCAGGGTCCGTTCGGGCCTAAGTAGGGGGAGGGCTGCGAGGGCCGCGCGAGCGGCCGCCCGGGAGCCTGCCGCGTCACCATCGAAGCACAGCACCGGTATGGGGGAGAGCCGCCACAAGACCTCGAGTTGCCCTTCGGTGAGTGCAGTGCCTAGCGGCGCGACCGCCCCCCCAAATCCCGCCTGGTGTAGGGCGAGCACGTCCATATAGCCCTCGACCACAACGATATCGGCCCGCGCGGTGCGCGCGCGATCAAGGCCATACAGGCTGCGCCGCTTGGAAAACAGCGGTGTCTCCGGGCCGTTCAGGTACTTGGGCTGAGCATCTTCGAGCGTGCGTCCACCGAAGCTGATGATCCGGCCGCGTGCATCGCGGATCGGAAACATGATGCGGTTGAAGAAGAGATCATAGGGCCGTTCCTCCCCCTGGCGCATCAGCCCGGCCTCGATCAGCCGTTCCGCCGTAATTCCCTGGCCCGAAAGCTCCGCGGCGAGTGCGCCGCGGCCGGGTCCGGACCAGCCCAGGCCAAACTCGCGAATTGTATCCTCGGTCAGGCCGCGCTTGCGGAGGTAGCCGAGCGCGGGATTGCCCTCCGGGAGGAAAAGCCGCCGTTGGTAGCTGGCCGCCGCGGCTTCCAATACCGCATACAAATCGAAGCGCTTTCGCTCCGCTTCCGCGGCTTGCGGCGATAATTTGGGCAGCTCGAGCCCCGCTTCGGCCGCGAGCTGTTCCACAGCTTCCATGAAGCCGGCGCCTTGGCTTTGCATGACAAAGCTAACAGCATCGCCGTGGACGCCACAGCCGAAGCAATGAAAGTGATCGGCGTAAACGTAGAAGGAGGGCGTTTTTTCGGTATGAAACGGGCAGCATCCAACCCAGTCGCGGCCTGACCGCGAAAGCCTGACGCGGCGTCCGACCAGCCCGGCCATCGGCGTCCGGGCCCGGAGCTCTTCGAGAAATCCGGGCGGCAACGCCATCCGGCTAGCCGCCCAGCTTGGACTTCACCATCGGCCCCGCCCGGGCCATATCGATCGTGGCCGCATGCTTGCTGCGGAGCGCCGCCATAACCCGGCCCATATCCTTGACGCTGGCGGCGCCGCTCTCGGCAATAGCGGCATCGATGGCTTGTGCCATTGCCGCTTCGTCCATCTGCTGCGGCAGGAAGCTCTCGATGACCCGAATCTCGGCTTCCTCTTTTTCGGCCAGATCCTGCCGCTTACCCTGCCGATAAAGCGCGACCGATTCGCGCCGGGACTTGACCATGCCGCGCAGCATGGCCGCCACCTCCTCGTCGGCTATTTTGTCGATCCCTTTTGGGCGGGCGGCGATATCGGCCTCCTTCAGCCGGGCGAGGATCATTCGCAACGTCGAGGTGCGGGCGGCGTCGCCGGCCTTCATCGAGGCCTTCAGTTGGTCACTGAACTGGTCGCGCAGGCTCATCGGAGTCTCTCAGCTTCGGCTCCCCACAATGTGCCTGTAGCCGAGGGAATTGTCATGCGAGGCCGAGAAAAACGGCCAGTGCGCCATTGAGCCGGCTCAGATCCGTGGTTGTGAGGGACCCAAGGACAGGGCCAATCCGGCTTTTCCGGACGGTAGTGATTTTATCGACCTCGACCCAGGATGCAGTTTTCAATCGGAGCTCAGCGGACGGTTCAAGGCGGAGTCGGGATATAGCCGGCCCGGCATCGATCGATGTTACGGGGCATACGGCAACACTGCCGAGCGCTGCGAACAGATCGGATTGGACGATGACGGCTGGCCGCGGCTTTCCGGTAAAGTCCCCTGTGCGGTCAGCGAGTGTCACGACATCACCACGGCGCATCTTCACCTTTTGCGTGGGTCTCCTCGGAGTCTTCGTCCAAAAGGCTCACGCCTTCGAGCCAATCCATAATACCCTCTTGCTCATCGACCTTGTTGATCCGCTCGCATTGGTGCCGTACCTCTTCGGCAAACCCGGGAACGCGCGTATCCGGCACCCAAAGCTGAACTGGCCGCAGCCCGGCTTGGCGCTTGCGTTCGCGATACCGCTCCATCCGGTCGTTGGCGCTGATCTTGCCCACTGCCCTCACCTTATCCTGCGCGTCACATGTTACGCCGTTTCGCCTGTTTTACAAGGGCGCTTCCCTTGTAGGATCAAATTTCCACACCTTCGCCGAAGGCTTGCTGTCGGAAATTCTTTCCGCTAGAGCGTCGCCCATGCTCAGTGTTGACGAGATCATAGACCGCCTGGGCGGTGCGGATAGGGCTGCGCGCCTTGCCGGGGTAAGTACGGAGGCCCTCCGCAAGTGGCGCCACGCGCGGGCAATTCCGGCCCGGCATTGGCCTGCCATCATCGCCGCCACGGGGCTGAGCCTCACTGATCTATCTGCCGATGAACTCTCGGCTGCTGCGCCGGAATCCGAGGCACCACACGGCGCGACCGCCGCCCTTGTGCTCGCCGATGGCTCGGTCTTCTGGGGCCGCGGCTTCGGCGCGCATACTATCTCGCCTGCGCCGGTTGGGGAGCTTTGCTTCAACACCGGCATGACCGGCTATCAAGAGACCCTGACCGATCCGTCCTATGCCGGGCAGATCATCACCTTTACCTTCCCGCATATCGGGAATGTGGGCGCCAACCCGGCGGATATCGAAGCCACCACGATAGCCGCACGGGGCCTGGTGGTTAATCACGATATAACCGACGCATCGAATTGGCGGGCCACCCAACGGCTGGATGTCTGGTTGCGGTCGCAAAACATCCCCGGTATTGCCGGCGTCGATACGCGCGCCCTTACCATCCGAATTCGCGATGGCGGCCCTCCCACGGCCGTGCTCGCTCACCCGGCGGACGGCCGGTTCGACCTGGCCGCCCTTCGGGCGCAAGCGGAAGCCTGGCCGGGCCTGGAGGGCATGGATCTGGCAAAGGAGGTTTCCTGCACCCAAACCTATGCCTGGGACGAAACACAATGGGTCTGGCCCAGCGGAACAGGCCGCCAGGTCTCGCCTCGCTTCCATGTTGTTGCGGTCGATTACGGGGCGAAGCGGAACATCCTGCGATGCCTGGCCTCGGCCGGGTGCCGGATTACCGTGGTGCCGGCCACCGCCAGCGCAGAAGCCATTCTCCGCCATAACCCCGACGGGGTATTCCTTTCAAACGGGCCTGGTGACCCGGCCGCAACGGCCGAATACGCCGTCCCAGCCATCAGGGGGGTGCTCGATGCCGGGGTGCCGCTTTTCGGAATCTGTCTCGGCCACCAGCTATTGGCGCTCGCCTTAGGGGCCAAAACCTACAAGCTGGCTCGCGGGCATCGTGGCGCCAACCAGCCGGTGAAGGATCTCGAGACTGGCCGGGTGGAGATCACGAGCCAGAACCACGGGTTTGCCGTAGATCCCAGTACCCTCCCGCCGACCGCCGAGGTCACGCATGTCAGCCTGTTCGACGGAAGCAACGAGGGGCTCGCCTGCAGGGATCGCCCCGCCTTCAGTGTGCAATACCACCCGGAGGCCAGCCCGGGGCCTACCGACAGCCGCCATTTGTTTCAGCGTTTTGTCGCGCTTATGGGCCAGCATGGCTGAGCCCGAGCTAGCCGCGCTCGTTTTGGCGGCGACCTTTCGCCATGCCATTCGTGAGCCGACCGCCGAAGCGGGTTACGCGAGGCTCCGTGAGTTAACAGGGGCTCCAATCAACGATGCGGGCTGGGCTCGAGCGGTCGCCGCCTGCCTCGCCGCCGGTTACGTGAAAGAGCCGGTGCGGCTCGAGCCCGGCTGCCTTCAGTGCCATTGGCGGCTGGAGCTGACGCCGCAGGGAGTCGAGGCGGCCATGAGGCGGTCTAATTGATCTCGGTAACGTCTCAACTATTGCCTCATTGTTTCT
>JAFAHH010000013.1 GCA_019237355.1 Acetobacteraceae bacterium
ACCACCGTCAGCAAACCGCTTGTCCCTGCCACGACAAGGCATAACCTGATAGCCGCCTCGCGCCAGCATTGAGCAAAACCGGGTAGGTAGAACGTTCGTCGTATAAGCGTCGAGTTGCGGGCGCTTCTTCTGGTGGCCTCGTCGCTACCGAAGCGCCGGTCGACCTCTTTAAAATCGGTACCCACAGATCACCTTCTCGTTGAAGAACCGCCAATTATCAGCGGCGCTTTTGCGATCACGCCGGGAAAATGTATCAATTCCCGAGCTATTGCTGAAGCGTCGTGAATCCATCCAACAAGCAATACGTATGCCCACCCGACTGGAGGACATGCTTGGCGCACCAGTCGCCTATGGAATCGACCTCGCTTGTAGATCCACTCTGGCTGGGCTCGAACTCATTCACCACCCGCATTACATAACCGCCGAGAAAGATTGCGAGCGTAATCCCACCGGCGAGGAAGAATCGCCGCTGCCGGGCACGCGTGTTGTAGACCCATTCCTTAATAACCAGACATTTCTGTAATCGTTCGGCAAACATCGGGAACGTCTGGTCGATCATCCGCACGACAAGGTTCTCCCGGATCACCTCTTCCTGGATCATTGCCGTTCGCGCTTGATGTAACGCCGCTTCCGCATGCCGGCGCAGCTCTACTGCCGCATCCAACTGCATGCGAGCGACGGCTGCCCGTTCGGCCCCAGCTGCCTCCAACCGGCGCATCCCCGCTTCATGCAGCTCCCCGAGGTACCCGATCGCGCCGAGAAGCGCAGCCACAAACTTACCCTCGGGGTGATGCGGATGGATACCCCATTCCCGCGCGGCCGCCTCGACTGCTCGCAAGCGTTCCGCAAATGTCGCTGCGCCCGGCCCCTCGCTTAGCTGCACATCCGGTGTCGGATCCGAAGCGTTGGCTGCTGCCGTCTTGCTTTGCCCCACCCCCGGGCTGGTATCGGTGCTCATTTTATCGTCTCCAGCCAGTCATGGACGGAAGCCAATCGTTGGGGACGTCTTCAAACGCAGCTGGAAGCAGTTCCTCCCAGAAGATCGCGACACGCGTCTGATCGAAGAAAGACAGCGGCTCCTGGCCAGGCTTGACCTGACCCCGCATCGCCTCCGCGAACGTCAGGCCCCGGTCGGTGACCTGGGACATGCAGAGGAGCGCCGGAAACCAGATCAGTTTGGCCCCCTTGTCCATCGCCTGAAACACGACCTCGTGCTTCGCGACCTCCGCAAACACCGCTCTCACCGAGCGTCCGCTCTCAACGAGACCGCCGTTGCAGACAATCAAGGTCGCTGCCGGCATGAACAGTCCGTCCTCCATTGACTGCTTCAGGTAATCGAGGTCTGCTTTCTCCGGACCTAGAATATGGAGTGCGACCGGTCTAATTCCCTGACGCTCCATTGTGGTCACCAGCCGAACGTCCTTGGCGAGCCGTTTTATTGTCGGATCACCCCCGGCCATATCCAGCACCGCATCGAATCTCTCCCGCACCTGCTGCCCGAGTTTCGTCTCTAGCCAAACACGCTTTTCCTCAGAATCATCCGTCGGTGGCCGTTCCGCATCCGAATGGAAGACGCTTAAGCTGTGTGTCTCGTTTTGCCTGTCGGCATTCCACACCTGTAAATTTGCGCCGCGCTCACGACAGAACTGCACCAGCGCGTTTGCGACGACCGTCTTCCCCACCCGGCCGCGACCGCAAATGATCGCTGTCACCGGCATTCGCTCCGCAGCACCGGCATTCCCACTGCTCAGATTGCCCTGCACCCGGATATCAATGTTCGTCACGTCGTCCAACTTTCCTCTCCTTTTGTACATAGCTGCACACTCGGCTCATCACTCCCAGTCCGATCATCGAAAGCGGTCCTCTTGCTCCAAAAGCCTGTTGAAATTCGCAACCTGCTCGGCCGTGCTTTCTCGCATCACCCGGCCCCGGTAGAAGACCCACCCAGGCTCAAGTGGCGTCCCGTCTGGTCCGATGGTCGAAAAGGCTTCCGCAGATAATGATGGCGGAACCGACGCGGGCGCAGAGGATGTTCCAGCCGAGTCATTTGAGAGTACCGCAGCGCTGTGCGCCTGCGACGTGGCGGGTGGCCCGGGCGGGACCACCTGGGGCCGCCAGTTCGGCGACATTCGGGACGGGTTCACCAGTCCCACCACCCGGCCTTGCCCATGCTGCTCCGCCTGGGCAGCAGCATGCGCTCTCGCCGATGCCACTGCTGCCCGAACCTGGCGCCAAGTCTCCCGGGCGGTCCGGATTGACGCCGGCTTTCCCGTAGCGTCAACCAGCCCTAATGCAGCGAACCGGTCGCACAGTGGGCTCCAGCGCATTCTCTGCCCGCGCGCCGCCGCAATTAGTTGGTCGTGGTGGTCGAACATCCACCAGAACAGGCTTGACCGCTCGCTGCTGCGAGCGATCGCCTTCAAAATCGTCCTTAAGCCACGCTGCGTCCGGGTCATGGCCGTAGGCTCCGGACGCTCCATGCGAATCTGACGCGCTTTATTTTAACGTTTTCGTGAGCGGCTGCGGCCTTACACCACGCGAGCGCCAGGCTGGCGCCGGACCAGCGACAGGTCAGCGACAGGTCAGCAACAGGAGAACGCCAGGGTTAGGTTGGCCGGCAAGCTGCCGCCGCTCATCAGAAGGCAGCAAATGGGACAGGAACATCAGACCGGCGAGTAGTGGCCAACGGTACGCGCCGGGGCCGTCCCCTCTAGCGGCCA
>JAFAHH010000425.1 GCA_019237355.1 Acetobacteraceae bacterium
TTCTGCCTCGTCTCGTTCAGCAGTGATTGGCTATTCCCTACGGAGGAAAGCCGTGCCATCGTCCGGGCGCTCAATCGGGTAGCGGCCAATGTCAGCTTCGTCGAGATTGCGACCGATAGGGGCCACGACGCGTTCCTGCTGGATGAACCAGATTTCCATCGCACGCTTGCTGGTTTCTTAGGGGGTTGCGCCGAGCACGCGCACTTATGAACCAGATCGAGCCGATCCGCTTCGTCGGCAAGAATTTGCGTGTCGACCTCCGCTTGATTGCCGATATGATTGCGCCCGGCAGCCGCGTCCTCGACATCGGCAGCGGTGACGGCACGTTGATCGATCACTTATATCGTACCAAAGGATGCGACGCCCGCGGGATCGAGATCGACATGGCCGAGGTCACCCGTGCTGTGGCACATGGGCTGCCGGTTATGCATGGCGACGCCGATATCGACCTCGCGCATTATCCCGATGCGGCATTCGATTATGTCGTGCTCTCCCGCACCTTGCAGGCCGTCGAACGCCCCCGGGAGGTGCTACGGCAAATGCTGCGTATTGCTACACGGGCAATTGTAAGCTTCCCAAATTTCGGCCACTGGGAGGTGCGCTGGCAATTGCTGCGGAGCGGACGAATGCCGATGACGGCCACCTGGGACAAACCCTGGTATGAGACCCCTAACATTCATCCGTGCACGATCCGCGACTTTTTCGCACTATGTGCTCAGGATGGCTACGTGGTTGAGCGCTGGCTGGCTGCCGATGAGGCAGGACGGCGCACGCCGTGGCGGCGTCATCCGCAGCTCGCGAATCTTTTCGGCGAACAAGGATTATTCTTGCTGCGAAGACAAGATCTCGTTGCACCACTTTCGAGCTGAGGGCAACAACACGGTTTTTTAACCGACAAGCTGACTCTGATCCAACCGGTAAAGGCGCACCGCGTTGCCGTATAGCAATTGGTGGCGCGCGCCTTCCGGTCGGTCAGCGATCGCTTCCATGAAGGCCTCGACGATAGCTCTGAAGCTGGCGACCAGGCTATCCACCGGGTAGTTGCTCGCAAACATGCAGCGTTGGGCGCCGAAGATGGTGATCGCGTCCCGGATCACGGCGATGTTGCTCACCCGGTCCCAGCGCCGGCCGGGCAAGCCCAGGCCAGAAATTTTCAGCGCTATATTGGGTGCTTGCGCCGCGCACTCGAGAGCAGCACGCCAACCAGCGAGCCCTTCAGGGCTCCGGTCTGAAGGCAGACCAGTATGATTTAGGATGATCTGTATATGCGGGAAGTCGGCGGCGAGCTCTGCGGCCTGTTCTAAGTGCCACCACGGGGTTTGCAAATCGAAGCTCAGCCCGTAGCGGGCGAGCATCGCGAAGCCGCGCCGCCAGGCCGGATCATCCATAGAACCCGGGAGGCCGCGCCGGGCTTCCGCCGGGGTGGCTGCAGCGCGCGGTTTGTGCCGTACCCCGCGCACGAGGCGCCGTCCCGCCTGCGCCGCGAGCACCTCGGCCACGTATGGCTCCCCTAGTTTTGCTTGCGCCACACAGGCGGTGGGAAGCCCGTGTTCATCGGCAAGTTCCTGTAGCCAATCGGTCTCGGCGACCGGGTTCGCTGGATCGAATTCCGCCTCCACATGCACGGTTCCGGCAATCTGGAAGTGCTCACTATCCGCGCGATAATCGGCCGGTAGATAATCGCGGCGAAGCGCGCCGTAATCGCCGTAGCGGAACGGGATCTGCGGCTCATCCGAGAGCCAGGGATAATAGTTGAGGTCCAGGTCCCAAAAATGTTGGTGGGCGTCGATGATCGGCTGCGTCGCTAAACCGCTCATTCTCGGTTCTCCTCATATTCGCATCCATCGGCTCCTTAGGGCTTTCCAGCAGCTTGCAGCCGCTGATGACGCGCGACGCGCCGGTCAGTTGGCCGACATAGATACCTATTCGCCTGAAGGCGACTCTAGGTCTAGGAAAGGTCATCTCGCTCTGGCTGCTTGGTTTTTTAGGGCGCGATTCAGGCTTGCCGAGGATTTCGCTTCAAGCCATCGGGCCTGGAACACCCTCTTTCCCGCACCGCCGCCCCTATTAAGCTGCGAAAACCGCGTAATCCGCCCGCGCCAATCCGGGCCGATACTCGAGGCTGACCGAAGCCGGCCGTGCTTTGTCCGGCACGGAAAATAATCGCAATGGAGGATGCCAATGCCTGAATTCCTGGTCGACTCGCCTCAGGTGAAACAATTGCTAAGCCGCGCGGCCGGATTGGATCAGCCCGGGAGCGATCAGCGCCTAAAGCGGATCGTGCATCGTGTCGCGGAGGACATGTGCCGGATCATTGAAGAGTTCGATGTGACACCGACCGAATTCTGGACCGCGATGAGTTACTTGGCCGAGCTCGGCCGTACCGGCGAAGTCGGCCTGCTGGTTCCCGGGCTGGGCGTGGAGCACTTCATGGATCTCTACATGGACGAAAAGGAGCGAAAGGCCGGGCTGCGCGGGGGCACCCCCCGCACCATTGAGGGGCCGCTTTATGTGCCCGACTCACCGATGGTGAGAGGCGAAGCGCGGCTTGATCAAGACCCCGAAGAGGGCGAGGTGCTGTTCATGGAGGGCCAAGTGAAGGACGCTTCGGGCGGCCCCATTCCGGGCGCCATTGTCCATGTCTGGCACGCCAACACGAAGGGCGGATATTCCTTCTTCGACCCAGCGCAAAGCCCGTGGAACCTGCGGCGGCGGATCGAAACCGACGCCGCAGCGCGGTATCGGTTCCGTTCCATAATGCCTGCCGGTTATGCCTGCCCGCCGCAGGGACCGACGCAGCGGCTGCTCACCGCAATCGGCCGGCATGGGCGGCGCCCGGCCCATATTCATTTCTTCGTCGAGGCCCCCGGCTACCGAAAGCTCACGACCCAAATCAATATTGCGGGCGATGAATATCTCCACGATGATTTCGCTTTCGCCACAAGGGAAGGACTGATCCCCGAGGTCGTCCGCCATTCCGACTCGGCCGATATCCAATCGCACGGCTTTGATGGCCCATTTGCTGCCATCCATTTCGACTTCACCCTCAACCGTGAGGCGGCGAACTTGCCTGAGACGGTGGTGATCCGCGAACACGCACGGGCTGCGTAACCGCACGGACACTGAGCTTCTTCACCAGCGTCTCGCCGGGTAACTGGGATCAGGTCATGGCTCGTTATCAGGCACTCCGGCGTGCTCCGCCCGTTCCGAACAAGTCATGATCAACGCAAAAATGTCCGTGTGAGCCTCGCGAAGAAAAAGGAATGTTTCGACTGTCATGAAGCACACCTGCGACCCGATTACCTCCACAACCCGCATCGTCGTCGAGTAACATAGAGCCGCCATCTCACTGAGGCCGAGGCACGCATGCCAGAAACCCTCCTTCCTGACGCGGCTGACACAGGCCGCGACCTCATGGTTCAATCCATCGTCAGTCACGTTGTCGACGTCCCCACTGTGCGACGGCACAAGCTCTCATCGCTTTCGGTTGCGTCGCAGAGCTATGTGATCGTCCGGGTCCGGCTCGCCAACGGCGCCGAAGGGATTGGAGAGGCTGCAACATTAGGTGGGCCACGCTGGAGCGAGGAAAGCGTCGAGAGCATCAAGGCCACTATCGACGCCCATCTTGCCCCCGCCTTGATCGGGGCCCGTGCCGATCAGTTCGAGCGAGCCGGTATCCGGCTGGATGCCGCGGCGAAGCGCAATAATGCTGCCAAGAGCGCGCTAGAAACGGCGCTGTTCGATGCGGTGGGGCGGACGCTTGGCCTGCCAGTTGCCGCCTTGCTCGGCGGGGTCGTGCGGGACCGGTTTCCGGTGCTCTGGACCCTTGCATCGGGAGACCCAGGACAGGAAATCGAGGAGGCTGAAGGGAAATTATCAGCCAAGCTGCATAATACGTTCAAGGTGAAAATAGGCGCACAATCCCCCGAAGCCGATCTCGACCGGTTGCGTCGCCTTGCAGGCGCCCTGGAGGGCCGCGCCAGCCTGATCGTCGATGCGAACCAAGCCTGGGATGAAACGGTATCGATCCGTTGCCTCCCGGCGCTAGGCGAAATGGGGGTGAAGCTGGTGGAGCAGCCGGTGCCGGCTTGGAACATCACCGGCCTGGCCCGCGTTCGCGCCCGGTCGCCGGTGCCGCTGATGGCGGATGAGTGCGTGTTTTCCGCCCACGACATGCTAACCGTAGCTTGCGCGGCCGCGGCCGACGTGGTGTCGTTGAAGCTGGTCAAGCATGGCGGGCTGCTGAACATGCGTAAGGTGGCAGCCGTAGCCGAGGCGGCCGGCATCGGGCTATACGGTGGATGCTTGCTGGAAAGCTCGGTGGGGGCAGCAGCACATTTGCACGGATTTGGCAGCTTGCGCGAACTTGGCTGGGGATGCGAGCATTTCGGCCCGCAAATCTTAACCGGCGATTTGGTGACCGAGCCGCTCCGGTTCGAGGATTTCCATGTGTACCTACCACCCGGCCCCGGAATCGGCGTGCGGCTCGACCCGGAGCAACTACGGCGTTATGCGCGAGAGTAAGCGAATTTCCAATATGAAATGGATTTGCGCCCACCCCGCAATCATCTATCCGGAGCAGTGACCCCGCTCGCGCGCCATTCCGACCATCGCTTAACGAGGGGGAGGCCCTATGGCCCTAACCGCATTGGTGACCGGCGCCACGGCCGGGTTTGGAGCCGCCATTACACGACGGTTCGTGCGTGACGGGCATCGAGTGATCGCTGCGGGGCGGCGGCCAGAGCGGCTCGACGCACTTAGAAGCGAGCTTGGCGATACCATCTACCCGCTACGGCTGGATGTAACGGACTGGCAGGCGGTGGACGCGTTGCCCGGTAGTTTGCCCGAGGGTTGGCGGGAAATCGACGTGTTGGTGAACAATGCCGGTCTGGCAATTGGGATGGAACCGGCCTACCAGGCCGCGGTCGCGGAGTGGGACCGAATGGTGGCAACGAACGTCACCGGTCTCATCCACGTAACCTGCGCCTTGCTGCCGGGCATGGTGGGGCGGAACCGGGGCCATGTGGTGAACATTGGCAGCGTGGCAGGCACCTATCCTTATCCAGGCGCGCACATCTATGGCGCCAGCAAAGCGTTTGTGAAGCAGTTCTCGCTGAACCTGAAAGCTGACCTCGTCGGCACGAATGTGCGGGTGACGAATATCGAGCCGGGTCTCGTGGGTGGCACGGAGTTCAGCGAAGTGCGATTTCGCGGTGACAAAGAGAGGGCGGCCCGGCTTTACGAAGGCGCGCAGGCCTTGACTGCCGATGATATTGCCGAAGCCGTATCATGGGCGGTGAACTTGCCGGCACATGTAAATATCAACCGAATTGAAATAATGCCGGCCTGTCAGGGTTCCGGGCCATTCCTAATCAAGCGAGGCCCGTGACCACGCCTGTGGTCGAGCCGGCCCGCCTCAAGGAGCTCAACTCGGCCCCGGAACGCAGTGGAGATTACGTTCTCTATTGGATGCAGCAATCGCAGCGCGCGGAATTCAATCCCGCGCTTGAGACAGCGATTGGCTTTGCCAACCGGCTCGGACTGCCGGTGCTGGTCGGCTTCGGCCTCACCGACAACTATCCGGAAGCCAACGCCCGGCATTATGCTTTCATGCTGGAAGGTTTGCGCGAGGTTTGCGCATCGCTGGTGCAGCGAGGCATCGGATTTGTTGCCCTCCGCGGGTCCCCCGACGAAGTCGCCATCTCACTTGCGGCGCGCGCCGCCCTGGTCGTCTGCGACCGGGGCTACTTACGGCATCAAAAAGCCTGGCGTGCTCGGGTCGGCAGCGGCGCTGGGTGCCGGGTGGTGCAGGCGGAGGGCGATATCGTGGTTCCGGTAGAGCTTGTTTCAGACAAGCGGGAGGCCGGCGCTCGTACGCTCCGCCCCAAGCTGTTGCGGCTGCGTGATGCGTATTTGAACCCCCCGCCGCCCACTCCAGTCGCGATACGGGCCGATCAGCTCACCCTTCCCCAATCGATAGATCTTTCGAACCCGCACGCGCTTCTCGCATCCCTCAGCATTGATCATCGGGTGGGTCCTGTCGCGCGCTTCTATGGCGGCACGACCGAGGCCGAACGGCGGCTTCGCATATTTCTGCACGGGCCGCTCCAGCACTATGCTGGGGCGCGCGGGGAACCCGCCGCGGAGCAAGTTTCGTTCCTAGGCGCATACCTTCATTTCGGACAAATATCGCCCGTTCGCATCGCCCTTGCCGTGTCGCAGGCGGAAGCAGATCAGGCAAACCGCGCCGCTTATCTAGAGGAGCTGATTGTGCGCCGGGAGCTCGCGATCAATTTCGTCGAATACGAGCCGAATTACGACCAATACTCCTGCCTTCCGCAATGGGCCCGCCAGACACTGCACGATCACCGTGCTGATCCAAGGCCGCATTGCTACAGCCAGGAGGAACTTGCCCTCGGAAACACGCACGATAGGTATTGGAATGCGGCGATGCAGGAGATGCGCCTGACAGGCTACATGCACAATCATATGCGCATGTATTGGGGCAAGAAGATCCTTGAATGGTCGCCCAGCCCGGAGGAAGCATTCGCGACCGCACTCGCGTTGAATAACCGGTATTTTCTTTGTGGACGTGATCCAAATTCCTACGCAAATATCGCCTGGTGCTTCGGCCTTCATGACCGGCCTTGGCCCGAACGTCCGGTGTTCGGCAAGGTCCGGTCGATGACGGCGGCCGGGCTGAGGCGTAAGGCCGATATCGAGGCTTACGTAAGCCGTGTCAGCGGGCTTGAAGAGCTTGCCTGTGGTGAGACTACGTCCGGCCCGCTCGGTCAACAGGACCGATTGTAACGCGAGTCTCCTGGCTAAACCACCTTGCCGAACCCGGCGCCGGTAGGCCAAGTTGCAGGCCGCATTGGGACGAGTCGGTCTTGAGCACGATATCGACCTTAAGCCGCCCGAGCTCCTCGCCGCTCGGGTTCGAGCCGCTCACGACCGAACGGCTCACCTTGCGTCCGCTCGAATCTAGCGACGCAGCGGCGCTGCACCGGCTGATCAACGATTGGGCGGTCACCCGGACCTTGGCAGCGGTGCCGTTTCCCTATCCGCGCCCCCTTGCGGACGAGTGGATAGCCTCCACCCGCGCGCAGCTCGCGGCCGGCCGGGCGTACCACTTGGCCATAACGGGCCGGGAAGACGACCGCGAAATCCTGGTAGGCGGCGTCGGGCTGCGGCTTGATGTTAAGTCCAGGACCGGGCGGCTTGGCTATTGGGTCGGGCGCCGCTTCTGGGGGCATGGCGTCGCGACTGAGGCGGCGGGCAGGCTGGCGCGCTGGGCTCTGGCCAATCTCGATCTCGATCGAATCGAGGCGAATGTCGCAACCGATAATCCTGCTTCTATGGCGGTCCTGCGCCGCATCGGGTTCCGCCAGGCAGCAGAAGGCACCGAGGCTTTCTTGGCACGCGGGGGCGAGCACCCGGTCCTGCGGTTTGAGGCCACGCGGGATGATCTGTTCGGCCAGCCCGAGGTCGTCCCGGCCGGGATTGAGACAAGCGGTAAACCTCTGCTGCTGGTGGCCGCCTGTGCCCTGATCGACCCTGATGGCCGGGTTCTGCTGGCGCGGCGGCCGGAGGGCAAGAAGATGGCCGGGCTTTGGGAATTCCCGGGCGGGAAGGTACAGCCGGGGGAAATCCCGGAAACTGCACTGATCCGGGAGCTGAAAGAGGAGCTCGGGATCGACGTGGCCACAGCCTGCCTAGCCCCCTTTGCGTTCGCCTCACACAGCTATG
>JAFAHH010000509.1 GCA_019237355.1 Acetobacteraceae bacterium
CTCCGCGTCATCGCGCATGAACTGGTTACGAGGGTTCGTAGCAGCATTACAGTAGACTGGATGCACCGCGAAGCCGCACGGGCGCGCATCCGCGTACTGGTGAAGCGCATTCTCCGAAAATACGGATATCCGCCCGACCTACAGGACTCGGCGGTGCAGACCGTGCTCGAACAAGCCGAGGAGCTGTCGGCGGAATGGGCGCGGGCTGCTTGAGGGTGGCTCTCATTACTATCGAGTCCGGACAATAGCACGAAGCGGACCAGATTTGCCGGGGGTCGGTCATCAGCAGGATTCTCGTCCTCCAGCCCCCCTTGGCGGGGCCGATCGCCTGGCTCTGAGTCCCCGCTTTGCACCCTGGCCGTCGCGGTCGACTTTGATGATCATGTCGTCGACCATGGTATATTCCATGTCCGGGTCCGCGGCGACGGCCTCGAACATGCGTTTGAAAACATCGGCCCTCACCCAGGACCGGAAGCGCCTGTAGACCGAGTGCCATTTTCCGAAGGAAGGCGGCAGGTCGCGCCATGGGCGGCCGGTGCGCGCAACCCAAAGCACCGCTTCCATGAACAACCGAGTGTCCCCGCCGGTTCGCCCGGGGTCGGTCGGTTTGCCCAGGCAGAAAGGCTGCATTTTGCTCCACTGCTCGTCCGTTAGGCAGCCCCGCTCCATTCCAAAGTCCTTTTCGGAGTTTGTAATCACACGCGCCATGACCGAGCGATCCCTAGATCTCAAGAAGCCCTACAGCATGGCGGCTTCAGTTAGCCATCACGCTTTGAGTGTTAGATTTGAGTGCGCGATTCAGGCTTTGTCGGGATTTCCACCTTCAAGCCCCGCGCTCTGGGTCTTGACAACTGCAGGTGGTTTGTGTTCTTCGTCTGTTCATGCGCTTCGCCACCTCTCAACCCGCAACAAGCCTATCGCACCGCCTGGGCCTGACCCTCGCCGGGCTGTGCGAGGCGCTGGCGGGGCGCATGGCCCGGGACCGGACGGCCGTGCCACTGCTCTTTCTGGCCTGGACGCGGCTGCGGCGCCTCGCGGTTCGGTTTGAGGCGCTGTTGGCGGATTTCCGCGCCGGGCGGCTTCCCGCGGCGCCGTCCGTCCGCCGTGCGGCTGAGACTTTGCCCCGACTGCCCGGTCTGGCGGGCTTGCCTCCGCCGTTCCGGGCGCCGCGCGACTTTGGCTGGCTGCTTCGGCTGGCGCCAGAGTCGGCGGCCTTTGCTGGGCAGGTGGAGTATCTGCTGGCTGATCCGGAGATGAAGGCGCTGCTGGCCGGGTCGGCTCAGGCGGGCCGCATGCTGCGCCCGCTGTGCCGCATGTTGGGGATTGAGGCTGGGCTGGACGTTTTGGCGCCCCCGCGCGGGGTGCAGCCCACGCGGGGCGAGCCGCCTGTCTCGCGCACCGACGGGGCCGGCGTTGGCGATGCCGCCGCTGCCGACGCGGAGCCTTTGGAGCCCCTCCGCGGACTATTCCACCAGCTTCGCCGACGGCTCCGGGCTCCGAATTAGCAAGCACCCGGTCCGATTTTGCGCCGCAAAATGGGGGCCCAGGGCTGCCGACCCGGACGCCCGTCGTCGGCGCCGAAGCCGAAGCTGACCCGCCGCCGGCTGTGCCCTGGGGCCGAGCTGAACGGGACTGAGCGGCCCACCTTCCGCTGCGCCCGATATGTTACGTATTAGAAACATGCCCGCGAGGGATGAAGCGGGTGGGGAGGCATGATCTCCCGACCGCCGCAGGTTATTTCCACGCTTGGCGGGCCGCAGGCGCCACACCCGCCAAGATAGACCAATGACGGGCGCCTACACCAACCGCTGCCCAGTCAGCCTTTCCAAAACGCGCAAGGGCGAAAGCTCCGGCCGGGCCATGGCCTGGGCCGGGAGGTGGAACGTTTGCTCCAAGGCGAACCGTCCCCCAAGCGCGGCGTGCAGTGCCTGATCCGTGTATACGATCCATGTGCTGCCCGGCGGGAAGCGCAATGCTGCCCGCGGCGCTTGCGACTGGTATGTCTCGTCCAGCTTGCCCGCATCGTGCAGCCCGAGCATCATTTCGTCGTACCGGCTTCGGCGGCCCTTGGTCAGCCCGAGCCGATCCATCACCCAGGCAGACCCAGCCAGCGGGCGCCGAAGCTTCGGCAGGAAGTGCCGGGCGAACGGCTCGAAAGGCTCGCCAATCTCCCAAAGGCGATCGGTCTCATCGGGGGCCACATTCGTGAACAGCCGCAGAATACGGCGGCCCCGCATGGGCCGGGTTGGGAAGGCATCGACATGCAGCCGGCGATCGTCTTGGCGCGCCGAATAAGAACGGCCCGCTATCTCAACCGGCCGGAAGCTGGTACGGGCGCGTTCGAGTGCCACTGCATATTGCGGGAACAAGGCCTGCACCAGGGAGGTGGCGCAGCGCCCGAAGCGATCGATCATGGCGGCAAGGAGCTGCGCATCTTTTCCAGTCAGGGCGGTGCCTTGGCATTGGCGCGTCTTAGGGTCCACGCTGATGTTCTTGCTTTTCCCGGCGACTTCCGGCGCAAGGAACCGGGCCTCCCCGGGCGAGAGGGCGAAGCTCAGCCGGGGAAAGAACACAACCCGCCCGGCTTCCAGCGCGGCGAGGGCGCGGCGCTGCATCTCGGGATCAAAGGGACCGGTCCAAGTCCCGATATCGAACATCTCTTGAACATCGGCTTCAGTCATGATCCCGATTAGCAGGCGCGAGCCGGGTGCAAAAGGAGCGAAACCTGCGCGCTTGGCTGATGAGCATGATGACTTCAGGTCGAGGTTATCATGTCTGGCGTTTTGCTTTTCAGAGCGTCGCGAACTGGGAACCCGATTCCGCCTCAAGCCATCCACTCTAGCGAGCGGCCCCAGCAATCGCCAGAAAGTCACTGGAGTTCAGGCTGGCTCCGCCGACGAGGACGCCACCGACTTCGGGCACGGCCAGAAGCGCGCGGGCATTGCTGGGTTTAACGGAACCTCCGTAGAGGATGCGCACCCCCCGGCCGCGCTCCATGAATTGGCGCACCAGCTCCTCCCGGATGAAGGCGTGCATGACAGCAACATCATTCTCGGTAGGGGTCCGCCCCGTGCCGATCGCCCAAACAGGCTCGTAAGATATCACCCCAGCGAAGTCTTGCGGGAGGCTTCCTGAGATTTGCCAGCCCACCACCTCGGTCTCGCGGCCAGACAGGCGCTGCTCCTCGGTTTCCCCGACGCAGACGATCGGCGTGAGGCCGGCTTCCTGCGCGGCGATGACTTTTTGCCGGACCAGTTCGTCGGTTTCGCCATGATCTCGGCGCCGCTCTGAATGGCCGAGAATTACCCAGGCGGCGCCGGCATCACGCAGCATCTCGGCGGAAATATCCCCGGTATGCGGGCCCTGCTTTCCGGGGTGGCAATCCTGCCCACCAACCGCGATGCGCGATCCCGCAAGCAGGGCGGCGGCCGCGGCGATCTGGGTGAAGGGCGGACAGACCAACAGGTCACAGCCAATCTCACCCGCGTTGCGCAACGGACCCAGGATCTTCAGCACATCGGCCGTGAGCCCGTGCATTTTCCAATTTCCGGCAATGAGCTGAGGCATGGGGTTAATTTAGCATGCTGGCGTCGGTTGCAGAGGCCGATTCTGCTTAACCGAGCAGTCTCAACCGGGCGAGCACCGATTGAATTTTTGGACGCAGGAGGACCATCGTCCCAAAGATTTTGCTAAAGGGGCGGGCGTGATCGTCTGGCGACACGACCCGAACTGCAGAACGTCTGCAAACCGGAAGGGACTCAGGCCGCGGCGTCGGTAACATCCGGCATTAAATGCGCCGGGGTTAGTCCGCGCGGACCTTGAGAATCGATGAACGCGAGAACTTCTGAGACGAGCGGGTCAGATCCAAGAGCGCGACGGGTTTGGGCGATTCGGTCGGCTAACGCGCCCTCCCGCCGGAATAACATCCGGAACGCCGACCGCAAGGTCTGGATCTGCTTGCGATCATAGCCCCGCCGACGCAGCCCGACCACGTTGAGCCCGGCGACCCATCCAGCCCGCTGCGCGCTAACCATGCCGAACGGCACGACATCCCCGGGGACCCCGACCATTCCTCCGATCATGGCCCCCCGGCCAATCGTGACGTGCTGGTGGATTGCGGCGCCGCCGCCGATAACGGCGTTATCGCCTATCGTAACATGGCCGCCCATGACCACATTATTCGCGACGACCACCCCATCCCCAAGCGTGCAGTCATGCGCGACGTGTGTCACGGCCATCAACATGCAATGCGCGCCGATGGTGGTGATGCCCCTGCCTTGAGGCGTGCCGCGGTGGATGCTGCTGTGCTCCCGTACATGCGTGCCAGGCCCAATCTCGCATCGCGTTGGCTCATTGCGATACTTCATGTCCTGCGGCGGCAGCCCGATGGTGCAGAATGGATAGAGCTTAACATCCGGCCCGATCCGGGTGTGCCCCTCCACGACCACGTGGGAAACAAGCTCCGCTCCATCTTCGATCACCGCATCCGGACCGATGGTGCAAAACGGGCCGATACGGACGCCGCGGCCAATCTCCGCGCCCCGCGCGATTACGGCAGCCGGGTGGATCGTAGTCGCGTAGGGATCGAGGACACGAGCGTCCGCCATTCCATCCATGAACGATGCCTTCGGAGCGTGCATAAGCATAGGCGGCAACCTAGGCGCAGGCCGCGCGCCGGACCAATTCAATCATTATTGCAGCATATTACGATGAATCGACCGTAACCGATTGTTTCAGCGTCGGTTCTAGGCCAAGAAGATGCGTCAGCGATCCATGATCATGGCAGTGTATATAGCCTCGGCGACCGAGGTCTCGTCGACCCGGGCTACCGCGCGCATCTTCCAGACATTCCCCCGAGCACGCTCTTTCGTGACCTGAATCCGCAATTGATCGCCGGGTACTACGGGTCGGCGAAACTTTGCATTGTCTATAGACATAAAGTAAACTACTTTTCCGTGTGCGCTGGGACCTAGCGTCTCTACGACGAACACGGCCGCTGTTTGCGCCATGCTCTCAATGATCAACACGCCCGGCATCACCGGGTGGTGCGGAAAATGGCCTTGAAAAAAATTCTCGTTAATTGTGACATTTTTGACACCTACCGCCGATTGCCCCAGGACGACGTCAACCACCTTGTCGATAAGCAGAAATGGGTAGCGGTGCGGGATCAGATGCATGATCCGCGCGAGATCGATGATATCAAGCTTCTTGCCCGGCCCGGGCCCATTCTGGGGATTGCTTGTCGTTCCCTCCATAACGCTATTCCGTTTTGTCTGATCTCTGATTAGAGGGCGTACGGCGCGCAAGCCTTCGCAGTGTGGCTACTTGGCGGAAAAATTCGCGCCCTGGCATTGCCGGGCTGCCGACGATTTCCGCGCGAGGCGCCACATCAGACATCACCCCCGCCTGGGCGCCGATGCGCGCGCCGCGCCCAATTTGCAGATGGCCGATGAGTCCAGCCTGCCCGCCAATCATCACGTGGTCTTCCAGGATTGTTGAGCCGGAAATGCCCGCTTGCGCGACGATCACACAGGCGCGGCCCACGCGCACATTGTGGCCGATCTGCACCAGATTATCGAGCCGCGACCCACCGCCAATCACAGTGTCATGCAAGCTGCCACGATCTATGGTCGTGTTAGCGCCGATTTCGACATCGTCCTCGATTATGACCCGGCCGAGCTGCGGCACCGACTCGAAGCCGGATGGAGTCATCGCGAATCCAAACCCTTCCTGCCCGATACGAGCACCGGGATAGAGGTAGACTCGTTGCCCCACCAGGGCATGGGTGACGCTGACATGTGGTCCCACCCGGCAATCAGGGCCGATCACTACGCCTTCGCCAATAAAGGCGAGCGGCCCTATCCGGCACCGAGCGCCAATTTCTGCCCGTGCACCGATTATCGCAAGAGGACCCACTTCGGTGCTCGGGTGAACCTCGGCCGCGAGGTTGACGATGGCGCTTGGGTGGATGCCTGGCTCCACAGGCGGGAGCGGATGGAAAAGCCCCGCGACTCGGGCCCATGCCGCATAAGGCGACTCGGTAACGACGGCCACAGCCCCGCTGGGGACGTGAGCCGCCATGGCCGGGTCAACGATCACTGCCCCTGCTCTGGTCCCCTTCAAAGCCGGTAGATATTTCCGGTTGTCGAAAAAACTAACATGTTCTGGCCCGGCCGATTGCAAGGGCGCGACGCCACTTAACATGATTCGGCGGGGCGGCGCCTCCCCTTCCGCCGCATCCACCACAGCCGCTAAGCTGTGCGGCCCGCTTCGGCGGAAAAACCGGGGGTCTCCGGGGTTTTCGGGCCAGTTCATGCAAGAGTCGAGGGCAGACGGAACATGCTCCAGAGCGCGATGGCTGGAGGCGGAATGGGCGGAAAGTCTGAATCGCAACGCGCTAAGAGCATAATGGCGCCCATGAGGTCATCATGCTCCTAGCGCTGCGGAGCGACGGAAGCCCGGTTCGCCGCAGGGGCCGAGGCCGAAGACTGCGCAGCGGCAGCGGGCGCCAGCCGTTCAGGCATCGGCACCGGAGAGGCCGGCTGAGCCGGCCGCGCAGCCCCTTGCTGGGACGGCCCTTGTTGGGTCGAGGGCGTATTCTGCGCCATCGCTGAGGGAGACACGCCTTCTGGCGGTATGAGCACCGAAGGAAGCACCTTGTTGAGCTGCTGAGCGACCTGCTCGGTCACATCAAACTCATTTACATTCAGGGCTACCTGCGCGCGGTGCAAAACCAGGTTCATACCCCGACTTTCGGCGACTTGGCGGATTACCGCAATCAAGGTGCGCTCGATCTGCGCCAGAGCGTACTGAGCGGCCTCTTGAATGACGCGGTTCCGATCGCGGAATTGACGCTGGGCGTTGGTGATGCGCTCTTGTAGCTCGCGTTCTTTGGTCCGGATCTGCTCAGGGGTAAGCTGCGACCTTTGGTTGGCAAGCTGCTGCTGCAGCTCGCGCCAGGCGGACTGCTCCTTCTGCGCATCCTCGTTAAGTTTATCGCGCCTTTCGCCGATTACCCGCTCTGCCTGCTGCGCCGCAGTGGAGGCCCGCATCACATCCGGCACCCCCAACACGCCGATGACCGCCGCGGGCGGCGCTGGCCCCCTGGGGATCGGTGGTAGATCAGGCGGCGGCGGCAACTGAAATGGCTTTGGCGGAGGCTCGTTTTCCGCCTGGGGTGGCGCAACCGGCTGCGGCGGGAGCTGTACTGGCGCCGGCGTAACCGGGGTTGCCGGAGTCGCCCGTTGGGCTGGGCGAGCGGGGCGCGCAGGCGCCGACTTGGCGGCATTTTGCCCCTGGCCGGGTATGAAATAATCCCCACCTTGGGCCGACACCGGCTGCGGAAGGGTGAACAAGACGGCCGCCGAGACCACGGACGCCAGTAGAAAGGGTATGTGTCGCACTAGAACCTCGTGCCGAATCCGAACCGGAAGAGCTGCTTCTGATCGTGTGGCTGCGTATGCACCAGGGGAGTTAGGTCAACGTTGATGAGGCCAAAAGGCGTTTGCCACGATACGCCCACACCCGCCCCGACCCGGGGGAGGAATCCCGAGTTATCTGCAATTGGCGGGCACACCCCCGGCGGGACGAAAACATGGTATAGCGCATAAAGTGCCTCGGTGAACGGCGTGCCGACGCAGCGGCCGGATTCGAAGTTGCCTTCCGTGAGCGACCCGATATCGACGAATGCCCGTCCGGACAAGCCTATATCGCGAGAAATCGGCAATGGGAACCGAAGCTCGGTGGACTGGGTCCAGATGAACCGGCCGCCCAGGCTATCTCCGGTCACCGCATCATGGGGACCCGCGCCGCCCGCCTGGAACCCGCGAAGATTATCGCCGCCCAGGAAGAATCGATCGATAATCTGCTCTTGCACCCCCAGATTAAAAAATTGGCCAATCCCCGCTGAGATGGCAAAGCCCCAATCACTGTTCCCCGTAAACCGGTCAAGCGGGATGTAGTAGCTGCCATCCAGCTTCGTGCGTATATAGGTTGCATTCCCTCCTAATCCGGCAAAATCGGTGCCGAACCGGGCGACATAGCCCGTATGCGGATCAATTGTGCTATCGCGGTAATCAAGAGTGATCGTCTGTCCCACCTGCGACAGCAGCGTCCATCCTGCCTGGTCGAGAATGTAGATACTTGCGTACGGCGAAACGTTATACACGTCCCGGTCGGCAAGCGTGTAATTCCAGGATTGGCGCAGATGTTCGTTGAATTCATAACCGATACTTAGGGTCAACCCAGCCCGGCGCTCGCTATAAGCCGCAATCTGCTGGTTATTACTCTGTAAGTAGAATATCCCCGCGCCGGCTACCAAATTTCGATCCAAGAAGTAAGGATCTGTTATTGAGATATCGACCGAGCTGCGGCGCTGCGCGAGAATCCCATTGATGCCGGTGGTGACGCCCGTGCCCAGGAAGTTGCGCTCACGCAGGCCGACATTGAGCAACAATCCGGCGTCAGTGGAGAACCCGCCGCCCAAGGATAACTCGCCGGTAGCCTTCTCGGTCACGGAGGTTGTCAGGATCACTCGATCTGGCGCCGAGCCCGTTGAAGGCGTGATCGAGACGTTGTTAAAATATCCAAGATCCTGCAGTCGCTGGCGTGAGCGGCGAACCGCCGGTGCATTGAGCGCATCCCCTTCGGCGATGCGAAATTCGCGGCGGATGACCTTGTCCTCCGTGCGGGTGTTGCCCTGAATATCAATCCGCTCAACATACACCCGCGGACCTTCGCTTACATCAAATACCAAATCGACGGTGTGTTTCGGCTTATCACGAGAAATCCGCGGCTTTACCTCAACGAATGGGCGACCACGGCTCTGGACGTCATCGGTGATGGCCTCGACAGAGCGTTCAACCGCATCCCCGTCATACCAATCCCCAGCGCCAATCTGCAGATCGGGCATCAACTGCTCACCGCTCAGATTTCGCAGGGTCGAATTGATTGTCACCTTATTGATCCGATAACGCTCTCCTTCATTGAGGGTGAATGTCAGAAAGAACGACCTTCGGTCAGGCGAAAGCTCTGCGGTTACGTTGGTTACTTCGAAATCGGCGTACCCGTTTTTCAAGTAAAAGCGCCGCAACAATTCTTTATCGAAAGCGACACGCTCCGGATCATACTCGTCCGAGGTGGATAAAAAGCGCCACCATGCCTCCTCGCGGCTCGCGATGACGTCTCGGAGCGTCGATTCGCTGAAGGCATGGTTCCCGACGAAGATGATCCGGCTTGTGAGTGTCGCTGCACCCTCATTGATCTCGAATACGACATCGACTCGGTTTTGTCCAAGCCGGATGATTTTTGGGTCAACCCGCGCATCATACCGGCCATTCTTGGCGTATAAATCGAGAATCCGCTGCCGGTCTGCCTGCGCCTGGGCGGGCGTGAATACGCCCCGGGGACGCGATTGAATAGCACCCCGAAGCTGCTCGTCGGTAAGCTTGTGATTGCCCTCGAAGGCGATGCGGTTGATGA
>JAFAHH010000068.1 GCA_019237355.1 Acetobacteraceae bacterium
TCAGGTTCCGGATACGGCACGTATGCCGCCTTTCGCATTCGGGGTCGTGGACCCCGATGTCGGTGCTATCGAACTCGCGCAATGGGCCTTCGCAGACCCAATCCGCACTCGAGGTGACCCAGTCGATAGTGCCCGTGCCGTAGCGGCCGTCGATTACCTCGCCGGTGAGCTTCAAGCGAGCCCGCGCTGGCAAAACATGTCGGTGCTTACGTTGATGCAAATGGTCCAAGCGCGCGCCCAGGTGCGGCAAGTCGTTGGCATCGCGCCAGGGGCACCGTCACAGCAAGTGGTGAATAGCCTGATCGGAGCGGCCAACGCGCTCGCGGCCGGGCTGCAGCCTGCGGCTCTCGCGGCGCTGGATAACCCGATTTACCAACAGCCGCCCCCGCAAACCCTCTTCAAGCTTAGCAATTTGCCTTACGTGCCGACGGCAAACGTCGCGACCCAGCACGCGGCGTTGCAGGTTTTTCCGCCAAGAGACCACTGATCCAGGCGAGCAGCCCGTTCAAACCAGGTATTTTTTCAGGGCATGCCCTACTAAGGGGAGCAGCGCCAGCAGCACTAGGGAAGCGATAACCGCTGGCGAAAGGATTCCGGAAACGCTTGTCAAGTTGCCCAATTGCGTTCCCGCATTCACATAGACGATGGTGGCCGGAAGCATCCCGAGCTGGCTCACCCAGTAAAACCGTGTTGCCGGAAATGAGGTGAGGCCCAAAAGCAGGTTCACCGCAACGAACGGCACCACCGGGACCAGCCGCAAGGTCAGAAGGTAAGCGGTCCCGCGGCGCTCCAGCCCCCGGTTGATCTGGGCGAGCTGTGGCGCAAACCGCCGCCGCACCAAGTCTTGGAACAGAAACCGGCTCGCCAAGAAGGCCAGAGTGGCGCCGATGGTAGACCCAAAGGAGACAAGCAAAGTTCCTTCCGCCAGCCCGAAAAGCGCGCCGGCCGCAAGCGTGAGCGGCACCGCGCCCGGCAGGCTGAGCCCGGTTACCCCGATGTAAACCAGCAGATAAAGCGCCGCGGCGAGCACCGGACGCTCTGCCTTGGCACGTGCAAGCGCGGCGGCGTTGGCGCGAAGCGACGAAAGCTCAAACGCGTGGTGCCAGCCGAAAGCAAAAAAAGCGGCGGTCACCCCGGCGACAAAAGCGAACAAGAGAAGCCGGAGCATTATCGCCCGCCTGGTGGGCGGTTCCGCCCGGCTGCTCACGTGAAATAGGCTTTCATCTTCGCGTGCATTCCAGAGCGCGATGGCTTGAGGCGGAATCGTCGGAAAGCCTGAATCGCGCTCTGAAAACCAAAGTTCCTAGAGCGCGATCGCTTGAGGCGGACTCGGGTTCCCAATTCGCGAGCACCGGGTCCCATTTTGCGCCCAAAATGGGGGCCGGGAACTGGGGTCCCGATCGCCGAAAACCTGCATCGCGCGCTCAAAAGCAGAATGCGGCTGGCGCCATTGAGCTTCCCAAGCTCTCTAAGAGAATTTTGGAATGCCGAACTTCGGGAACCCCGGATGCTTCGCGCCGTCTTAACAATGCGCAGCACGCGCATTTGGAGGAAACCCATGCGAGCGTTTTTCTTAACGAGTGTTAGCATCGTCCTGCTTGGCGCCGTGCCGGCGCTGGCGCAAACCCAGCCCTCAACAGGAGGGCCTTCCGGGCAGCAAAATATGGGCTCTCAAAGCCAAATGGGCGCAGGCGGCGGCGGAACGGCCATCCAACAGAGGCTTTCCCAAGACCTCCAGCGGGCGGGCTTCCGCGACATTCATATCATGCCGGGATCATTCTTAGTGCGGGCCAAGAACAAAGATGGGATGCCGGTGATGATGATCATCAACCCGGATTCGGTTACGGCTATAACTGAAGTCACACCCAGCGGCGCTAGGCAGGGTGGAGGCAGTACCGGTGGAGGCACTACCCGTGGAGGCACGATGCCGCCTGGAACGGCTCCTTCGGCTGGCAGCAGCTCAGGCAGTCATTCAGGCAGTAGCCATTAATGAATGGCCGCGCCTCGGCGGGCTTGACTCCGCCGGGGCGACTTAGGCGCGACACTAAAGATGTGGAAAAGTTGCCCTCCCGCGCACAAGTTCCAAAACAACAGCAGGGTAGCCCACTCGAATCCGAGAGGACCGCGCCGCAAATTCCCAAACCCGGAAGGCGCCAGCTTCTGCAACGCGTGTGGCAGTCCGCGTGGATGCGATGTGCCGGTCGCGCCCAGGCTAATCAGAAACACCGTTGGGGTCACGCCGTCGACACGAGACCCCCGCGGATAGGAGTTGATAGCGTGAGTGTCACGGTTCGTCCTTCGCGGGTCGGCGCAGCCGCCGCGACTAATAGGAAAACCGGAGCATATGGCCGCCTGAGCGTAGGCGGTTCCCGTCCGGCTGCTCACGCCCGCACTCCCCAGGCCCTCAGGCTCTAAGCAAGTGGCTCACTGCTTGGAACATGTGACCCTTCGAGCACTTAACCCGTTTTGAAATGGGCTCTACTGTTATTCCTAATCAATCAGAGCGCGATGGCTTGAGGCCGAATCGTCGGAAAGCCTGAATCGCACTGTCAGCGCCAAGCCCCTAGAGCATGAGGGCTTCGACCTGAAGCCATTATGCTATAGGAAATTGAGAGATGCTATAGGAAATTGAGAGAGGCACGAAGATGAATCGCGACAATCTTGATCAAAACGTTGACGAATACTTGAACCCGATCCCTGAACGCCAATTGGATCAGCGGATCTGCTCAATTATTGCCGAATACATAATCGGCCGATTAGAAGGACCAAGAATTCTCGAATTAGGAGTAGGAGATCAGGTCTATACTCCGATGCTGGTGCAGCGGTTCGGCGACGTAACCAGTGTCGACGGCTCGGGGATTCTGCTTCAGCGCATGGCGACTACTTTGGGCAGCGCAGCAGCAGGTCGTTGGACCCCGGTGCTTTCGTATTTCGAGGAATATGAACCATCTGTGCCTTTCGATAATATCTTGGCCACTAATATCCTCGAACATGTCGAAGATCCTGTCGTCGTATTGTCGCGATGCCGGGATTGGTTGCGCCCCGGCGGGTGTGCACACATTGCTGTACCCAATGCTGGCAGTTTGCATCGCAGGTTGGCAGTGAAAATGGGGTTGATGCAGCATGTGTCTCAGCTCGGTGAGACGGACCATCGGATGGGTCACAAGCACTGCTTTAGCTGGATCGATCTAGAACGATATCTGGTGGCTGCCGGATTTCACATTGAGCACCGTCAGGGGTTGTGGGCGAAGCTCCTTCCGAACGCTATGCTGGTCAATTGTTCGGAGGCGCAGCTGCGCGGCATGGTCGAGCTGGGAATGGAGCTGCCGATCGACTATGCTGCGGTTACCTACATGGTGGCCCGTGTGCGTTGAACCTCAAGATCATCAACTATCGAATGATTATACCAAGCGATGCACGCCAACCATTTTTATAAACTGTAGCAAGCTCTCCACCGCGCCGTACCCCGGGCGCATGGGGGAAAATCCTGACCGGCGATCGCAACCGAACCACACGTGTCCCCGCCAAGCCCCGGTCGGGGCCCGGGGTATCTACCGCGGGAAATAGGGCGAAATTCGGTACGCTTCCATACTGAGTGGGAGCCCCCTCGCTTTGTTTTCTCTGGCATTTTCACGGGCTCCTGGAACTTCACGGGCTCCTGGAACCGTGGCGGTTCCAGTCAAGCGCAATCTGGTCTTAACCACCTGGCGCCTCCAATTTGCCGGTGGAGCCGGCATGATTGCAGATTTGTTCGTACTTCAACGTGATCGCTTCACGCACGCCACGGGTCATCATCGTCAGCGACTGATCCACGTGACAGTGGGCGCTCAAATTGGGCCAGCAATTCGCGAACGAGGTGCCTGTTTGCGTGAATAGAGTGCACGGGCGGGACTGCCACGACCAGACTACGCTGCCAGTGGCACGTCACGGACTACGACCGCACCCATGCCGATTGGCGTCGCCGATTCACGGAAACACCTTCGTCCAAAACCGCAGCACTGCCCGCGAGCAGCAAACGCCAAGGCGGACCACCCCCGGCCCCCCCCGCTTGAAATACAGAAAGAATAAACATTTTGATATCGCAGGGCGCTCGGTTGAGCGATGAAGCTAGGGTGCCTCTTGCGGGTTGCGCTAGACTTAGCAAGGACAACCGAGAGCCGGTTGGCCGCTGCAGCAGAACATCATAGAAGGGCAATTCGCACAGTTCAGTGTGGTCGCACTGCCTTCCTAAATTCAAGCTTGGAGCGGAAATGATCAGTTCGATACGGTATCTTGGCCACGCAGGATTCATTATCGAGCACCGCGGAATAAGTCTCCTAATTGATCCCTGGTTCCACTCCGCTTTCCTGCAATCCTGGTTCCCGTATCCCGATAACCGTTATCTGCTATCTGAGGTCAAGCAGGGGCACTTCCATTACCTCTACGTATCGCACGCCCATGAGGATCATTATGACGAGCGCCTGCTCAGCACTCTCGACCGCTCGATCACGGTGATCGCCCCGAAATACCGGTCAAAAGTCATGGTGCGCCGGTTTCGCGGTCTTGGTTTTGCGAACATCGTCCCATTAGACCACAAACAATCGCTCGAATTGGGACCGGGTCTGACTGCGACAATGTATTTGGATACCAGTCATAAGGAAGATAGCGGGCTCCTTATTGAAATCGATGGACTCCGGTTTCTTGATCTTAATGACTGCAATACACCCATGTCGGAATTGCCCGGAAACATAGATATTTTGGCGGCACAGTTCTCGGGTGCGATGTGGTATCCTAATTGTTATGACTATCCGCCTTCGATCATGGGCGAGAAGGTCGCTGCTGTTCGGCAGGGCCTGATGGACACGCTGTATCGCAAGGTTCGGCTGACCGGCGCTCGCGCTTATATACCCAGCGCAGGGCCAGCCTGTTTTTTGGACCCCGCACTGGAGAGATACAACGACCGGGCTGAGACGATATTCCCTCACTGGGAAGATGTTTCAGGTGATTTCGCTGAGGCGTGCCCCGAAGTTGCCGTGTTGAGGCTCTATCCGGGAGACAAGGTCCCCATCGAGGATGGCCGATTCGTTGTGGATCATATGCGAGATGCGCGAACCCACGAGAACCTAGTGGAATATCGCGAACGCCGCCGGGAAGAGTGGGGTGAGTTCTATGCCAGCCCCGAAAAAGCCGTAACTCCCAGCGAGATCGAGGCATACTTCTCGACTTTGCAGCGCCGTAACCAGCACCTAATCCACGACTTCCGCAAGGACATCACCTTAGTTTCTGGAGAGAATACCTGGCAAGTCCGACTGGGGAGCTTGGCCGAGCATTTTGTGATCGATGGCGAGGAACCCTATGATCCAGAATACAAGTTAATCATCTCGCCCCGCGTGCTGCGCGCCATTCTCGAGGGCAAAACAGGTTGGGAAGAAGCGTTGCTTTCAATGCGGGTGGACCTGCACCGCGATCCCGATGTGTTCGATTTGAAGTTCATGAGTCTTCTGCGGTATGGCAATGAGCCCGCGCAAACTCTCCAGCTTATGCGCGAGCAATCTGTTACGGAAACTATAGAGCGCGACGGTCTGCGAATGCAGCGCTACTGCCCGCATGCAGGCGAAGATCTTGCCCATGCAATCATCCGCGACGGTATTATCGAGTGCCCACGCCACCACTGGTGTTGGGATGCGCGCACGGGTGACTGCGTGGCTGGAGGTGCGATCCGGCTCAGAGTCGAGGTGCTGGATTCAAACGCGCCGGCGCTCCACGTTGCCGCTGACGCAGACCCTCAATACACCACCCTCCGCACGAGAGAGATGCGGGAGGCATAATATAGTTTCACCCAATTACAGTTAGCTCTGGTTCAGGATCACCTAGACTTTTCGGCCGCATACACCAAGGCTGTAACAACCTGCTCCTGCATTGCGTTTGTCATCTGTGGATAAAGCGGCAGGAGAATGCTCTCATTCCGCGCGCGCTCGGATTCGGGCAACGGAAAACGCAGCTCATGGTTAGCATAGGCAGGTTCTAAATGCGCGCACATGATGCCCCGCCGTGTCGCGATACCCTCATCCAGCATCGATTGCATGATGGCCGTTTGGTCAAGCGAGGGTGCGAGGCGTACGCAGTAACCCTGCCAGTTTGAGCGGCACCACTCCGGTTCAGCAGGCGGCTGCACCTGCTCGAGGGATGAAAGCATTTCATTATAGGAGGCGGCGAGGGTCCGCCGCCGCTCGATGATTTCGGCCAGACGCTGTAATTGCTGGCGGCCAATTGCCGCCTGCATGTCGGTCATCCGGTAATTGAAGCCGGTCATCAAGTAATTTTCGAACAGCACACGTGCGCTGTTGTGACGCACAGTATCGGGGATGCTCATTCCGTGCTGCCGCCATAAGCGGAAGAGCCGATCCCATTCCGGGTGACGCGTCGTGAGCATGCCTCCCTCCCCGGTCGTTAAGACCTTCCTAGGATGGAACGAGAAGCAGGCCACATCGCCAAGGGGAGCACCGATACGCACCCAAGCACCATCAACATGGATTTCGGAACCGATCGCGCAAGCCGCGTCCTCAATGACCTTCAGACCATGCACGCGCGCGATGGGGAGAATCCGGCCGAGATCGCAGGGCATGCCCATTTGGTGAACACACAATATCGCCCTTGTGCGGGACGTTATCGCCGCAGCAACCCCATCGGGGTCAATATTGTAAGTATCCGGGTCGATATCGACGAATACCGGAACCGCCCCGGTTTGCCGTATGACGTTGGCCGTCGCAATGAAGCTGTGGCTGACAGTAATTACTTCAGCGCCGGGTTCCACGCCGGCCGCCAGAAGTGCTACATGCAAGGCAACCGTGCAGTTCGAGACAGCACACGCATGGGAAGCGCCAACCAGCTCGGCAAAGCGCGCTTCGAATGCGGCAACCTCAGCGCCTTGCGAAAGCCAGCCCGAGCGCACTACAGCGGCAGCGGCTTCGGCCTCCTCGGAACCAAGCATCGGCTCTGTAATGGGGATCATTCCTGGCCTGCTGCCCATGCCACCTCGGATCGATCTTTGCCTTCCACCCGCGCTGCTTAGCGCGAGGGCGTGATTATCATCAAGGTGCGCGTTCGGAGCTGCAATATCAGGTAGCGCCGTCGGGGCCAATGGTGTCGCTCGTGGAGCTCAGAACGCGGGTCGGCGGACAGAATCGGATTGATCTAGTATTCGCGCTTTAGGCCAAGCCCGCCCAGTCAGGTGATGCACCCTGGAAGGGCAGGCCCGGGTGGCAGCAGCTCGGGCGGTCATTCCGGCAGCAGCCGTTAGCGAATGAGGCGCCTCAGCGGGCGCTCGACTCCGCCGATGCGGCTCAGTCGCGAGCCAAAGCGCTTTGGTGGAAAGGCTCTACTCCTCCCGTGGAGGATAAAGATGCCAGGCCTGCTCCGGTCTTTAATACCGGAGCCGGGGCATGCCAAATCTCCACTCGACGCTGAAGCTAAGGCTAAGCTGGAACCGAGTGAGACCACGTTGGCTGGGGCGGGAGGATTCGAACCTCCGCATGGCGGAACCAAAATCCGCTGCCTTACCGCTTGGCTACGCGCCATTGTCGACCACGCGACCGTCTTGATAGGGGCTGAAGCGGGCTGCGTAAAGGTCGGGCGAGACACACCGCGCTCACCACCTCGTGCCTTAAAGCCCTTCATACCCCCAACCATTCCGGCGCTCGCGGCACGCGCCCCCGCTTCTCCACAGCGCGGCTGCTCATTGCGTCCCTCCCAACCCCAATAAGCTCACGCCGCCTGCCGCGCGAGCTGCAGCACGCGGTCCTCCTGGGGCAGCGTCCGGGGCAACCCCTTCCCCCGCCCGCTCTTCCGGGTGAAAAAGGCGATGGCGATCCAGCCCCCGTGGAAGATGGCGCCGCACAACAACACCAGGCCGCCTGGAAACGGCCCTATGGCCGCCCGGTCCAAGAACTGGGTCAAAGAACCGACCGGCACCGGGTGGATCAGCAACGCGCCGACATACGAGGCAACCTGGATACAGAAAATCCAGCAATAATTCTTGCGTAGCCGGCGACCCAGTGCATCCGCGTAAGCGATATGAAGGCGCGGTTTGCGATAGTCCTGGTATAGAACCTCGTTCCAACCGTTGCCGGTCTGCACGCCCTGCCCGAGCAACATCGGGCCGAAGAACTGAGTCTCCAAAATATGCGCCCGCACGCGCCAAAAATCGAAAAACCGGTAACGCCGCGCCTCGATGTTCAGGAACACCGCGACCAACAAGCCCACCAGAACAAGCGGCAAAGGCGAGGCAGTGGTCCCGCTGAAGGTCAGGGACAAGGCGATGCCGGTGGAAACCACCGCCCAGTTCGTGGTCGCATCCAGCCGGGTCCGCCATACCGTGCTGCGATAGAGCTCGCCGCGGTAAAGGTGCGCAATGGCCCCAATTTCCGCCGCATTGAAGTTGGCCCGCGCTTCACCGGGCTTGATCTCGCTCATGGCCGTTCTTCTCCGTTATCGTGGCAATATTCTTCCCAGCTCTCACAGCGTAGGTCACGACCCTCATGTTCCTAAGCCCCATCGCAGCACAAGCCGCCCGCCTGCTCCAGGAGCTTGGTGTGGAGCAGCACATGCTGAGCGGCGGTGAGCTGGCTGCTTACTCGCCAATCGACGGCACTCAACTGGCCAGGCTGCGCGCCCATACGGCGGACGACATCGCCGCCATGGCGGATCGTGCCCAACAGGCCTTCATCGTCTGGCGAACCGTCCCCGCACCGAAACGCGGCGAGCTCGTGCGCCTCTTTGGAAATGTGCTGCGGGCCCACAAGCCGGCACTGGGTGCGCTGGTGACGCTCGAGGCCGGCAAAATCCTCCAAGAAGGCTTAGGCGAAGTCCAGGAGATGATCGATATTTGCGACTTCGCGCTTGGCCTTTCCCGCCAGCTCTATGGGCTGACTATGGCGAGCGAGCGACCCGGCCACGGGCTGCGCGAAACCTGGCATCCGCTCGGTCCGGTCGGGGTAATCACCGCCTTCAATTTCCCGGTTGCTGTCTTCGCCTGGAACGCCGCCTTGGCCCTGGCTTGCGGCGATAGCGTGATCTGGAAGCCTTCGGAGAAGACGCCCTTGACCGCTCTCGCAACCCAGGCCCTGTTTGCCCATGCCTGCAAAGAGTTTGGCGACGCGCCCGGCGGCCTACTCCAGCTCGTGATCGGCGGCCGAGAGGTGGGCCAGGCATTGGCGAATCATTCGCTTCTCCCGCTGGTTTCGGCGACCGGCTCGACGCGGATGGGCCGCGAGATTGCGCCGTTGCTAGCGAAACGGCTTGCCCGGGCTTTGCTGGAGCTGGGCGGCAATAATGGGATGATCCTCTGCCCTTCCGCCGATCTGGACCTCGCCGTGCGCGCGATCCTCTTTGCCGCCGCGGGCACCGCTGGACAGCGCTGCACGAGTTTGCGTCGTTTGTTCGTGCACGAGGCGATTTACGGGAATGTCCTGGAACGGCTGAAGCGTGCTTATGCGTCCATTCCCGTGGGCAACCCGCTTGAGGAAGGAACGCTTGTCGGGCCGTTGATCGACCGGGCGGCTTACCAATCAATGCAAGCCGCCCTGCAGCAAGCAAAGGAGGCGGGCGGCGCCGTGCATGGCGGCGAGCGCGTGCTGGCCGATCGCTACCCTGATGCCTATTACGTCCGGCCAGCTCTGGTGGAAATGCCGCAACAGACGGAACTGGTGCGCCATGAAACCTTCGCACCAATCCTCTATGTGATGCGGCACCGAGACTTGGAGCAAGCTGTACGTCTGCACAACGATGTCCCTCAAGGCCTCGCCTCTTCCGTTTTTACCACGGACCTGCGCGAGGCCGAGTTTTTCTGCTCCGCCGCAGGCAGTGATTGCGGGATCGTCAATGTCAATGCCGGTCCGAGCGGGGCCGAGATTGGCGGCGCTTTTGGGGGCGAGAAAGAAACCGGGGGCGGCCGCGAATCCGGCTCGGATGCCTGGAAAGCGTATATGCGCCGGATCACAAGCACTATTAACTACTCATCGGAATTGCCGCTAGCCCAGGGAATCGTGTTCAGTGCTGATTGATAGAGCGGCTTCCACTTAGGTTGAACTTGCCGTGCGACCCCACTGCAAAGCCTAGCATTTCGCAAGCGATCGCGGTTATAATTTCTCCGGGCGGGGTTGCTGGAACTCGTGCGATGCGAGATCGTTGCCCGCATGTGAGGTGGGAAGCACACGATGACCGAGAAACTCCAGCCCGGTGAGCATGTGCGCTGGAACACACCGCAAGGTGAGACAAGCGGCAAGGTCGTCAAGAAAGTTACGGCGACTACCAATGTGAAAGGTAAGGTCAAAAGCATCCAAGAACGACCCGCGATACCTCGTTCAGAGCAACAAGACCGGCGCCGAGGCGGCGCATAGGCCGGAGTCCTTGAAGAAGCGCTGATGCTGCGCCATCTCATTGTCGTGCTCGGCGATCAGCTCGATGATGAGTCTGCAGCTTTCGACGGTTTTGACGCCAAGCAGGACGCCATTCTGCAGATGGAGGTGCGCGAAGAGGCTACCTACATCCCGCAGCACAAACTTCGTCTGGCATTTTTCTTTTCAGCGATGCGGCATTTCCGGGCGATGCAGGAATCAAAGCACCGGCGCGTTTTTTATAGCCGCATCGATGATCCCGCAAACCGGGGCAGTTTCGCTGGGGAATTAAGCCGCTGGGCTGGCGCGTTGCTCCCTCAACGCCTCATCGTGCTTGAACCCGGCGATTGGCGGGTACGGCAACTTCTGGTCAAGCTGAACCTTCCGATCGAGATCCGCGAGGATCGCCACTTCCTATGCCCGCATGCGACATTCGCCGCTTTCTATGGTGAACATCGCCATCCAGTTCTCGGGACCTTCTATCGGTTCATGCGGCGCCGTCTCGGCGTTTTGATCGAGAGCGACAACACCCCGACTGGCGGGGCCTGGAACTACGACCCCCAGAACCGCGCCTCTTTCGGCCGCCAGGGACCGCCGCCAATCCCATCGCCGAAACGGTTCGCTCCCGATTCGACGACCATTGAGGTGGTGCACCTCGTCGAGCGGCTTTTCCCGGGGAATCCAGGCCGGCTGGACGGTTTTACACTGCCCGTTACCCGGGATCAAGCGCTGGCCTCGCTCGCGGACTTCGTCACGCACCGGCTTTATAATTTTGGCAAATATCAGGATGCCATGCACACCGGGGAGCCGGTTCTGTTTCACTCGCATTTATCAGGGCCGCTCAACCTGCACCTCTTGCGGCCGCGAGAGGTTGTGGAGGCCGCTACCGCGAATCCATCTGGTGCACCGCTTAACTCCGTTGAAGGCTTGGTCCGCCAGATAATCGGTTGGCGCGAATTCGTCCGGGGTGTTTATTGGCACTTCATGCCGGATTATGCCGACGCGAATGCACTCGGCGCTGAACTCCCGGTGCCGCGATTTTACTGGACCGGCGAGACCGATATGCTTTGCCTCGCTGAGGCGATACGGCACACGATCGATCACGCCTACGCGCATCATATTGAGCGGCTCATGGTCTTGGGCTTATTCTGCCTCTTACTCGGGGTTCGGCCCTACGACGTACATCGCTGGCATATTTCCATGTTTTGGGATGCGATCGATTGGGTTTCTTTACCGAATGCGCTTGGCATGAGTCAGCATGCGGATGGCGGCATCATGGGAACCAAGCCCTATGTTGCCTCCGGCAACTATATCAATAGGATGAGTGATTACTGTCGGCGGTGTCGCTATAATCCTCGCAACGCCACCGGCCATGATGCCTGTCCGTTCACGACCTTGTACTGGGATTTCCTGGCACGCCACGAGCCTCGCTTCGCCAAGAATCGCCGGATGACCTATCCCTACCAGCATCTCGCGCGAAAGAAGCCGGGAGAGATCGCTGCAATCCGGCGCCGTGCCGACAGATTGAAAGAGCGCCTCACCGCGGAGGCCTTCCTGTGACCAAGCCGGTGCGCACTAACCCGTTCACGGAGAGGGGGACGCCTGCTCAAACCGAAAAATACTTGGCCGCTGGGTTAAGCACCACAATCGCGCTGGTCGATTGTTCTGGATGCAACTGCCACTCGTCAGACAACGTAATCCCGATCCGCTCCGCATCCAATAGCTGCAATAGTTGACCCTGATCCTCGAGCCGTGGGCAGGCAGGATAGCCGAAGGAATACCGGCTACCCCGATAGCCTTGGGCTAGCATCTTATCCAGATCGCGATCATCCTCCGCGGCAAATCCCAGCTCGGCACGGATGCGCTTGTGCGTATACTCCGCCATCGCCTCCGCCATCTCGACCGACAACCCGTGCAGGTAGAGGTAATCCTGATAGCGATTCTCCTCAAACCAGGAGCGCGCCGTTTCGCTCGCCCTCTGCCCAACCGTCACCACCTGCAAGCCAATCACGTCGCGCTCGCCATCCTCAACATCGCGGAAGAAATCAGCAATGCATTCGCCATCTTCTCTTGGCTGCCGCGGAAGGGTGAAGCGGGCGAGCTCGGTTGCGCCATCCTGATGATAAATAATCAAATCATTGGCCTGCCCCGCCGCCTTCCAATACCCGTATACGGCCTGGGGCCGGAGAATGTGCTCTGCTTCGCATAAGGCCAGCATGCGTTTCATGACCGGGCGGAGTTCCTGCTTGGCCCAGCCTAGGAAATCCTCGAGCCGGCGACCCTGCTTGCGAAATCCCCACTGGAATTGATAAAGGCTCCGCTCGTTGATGAATGGAACGACCGCCTTCGGCGCCGCCTCGATCACCCGCGGCCCCCAGAATGGCGGGCGGGGCACCGGCACATCCCGTGTCAGCCGGCGGCGCCGGGTCTGCACAGCTTTGAGATCGACCGGACGGAATGCACGCTCATCGGCCCGGCCAAGAGTACGCGCCGTGTCCCGCGCCCGGCCGACTCGCTTCGCTTGTACCGCGGCCAAGTAATCATCCAAGCCATTGCCGGTCACCTTGTCCATCAGATGCAGCCCGTCGAACGCATCCCGCGCATAGGCGACCCGGCCGCAGGCATAGGCCCGGACGCAATCATCCTCCACATAAGTCCGGGTTAAAGCTGCCCCCCCGAGCAAAACCGGGATTTCCAGCCCCTGACGCGACATCTCCTCAAGGTTTTCGCGCATTACCACGGTCGACTTTACCAGCAGGCCTGACATGCCGATCGCATGCGCCTGATTCTCCCGCGCCGCCGCCAGCATGTCGGCCAGCGGCACTTTGATGCCGAGATTGATCACTCGGTACCCGTTATTCGTAAGGATGATATCGACCAGGTTCTTGCCGATATCGTGCACATCGCCCTTTACAGTCGCCAGCACGATAATTCCTTTCTCTTGGCCCTCCATACGCTCCATGAAGGGTTCAAGATAGGCAACGGCTGCCTTCATGGTCTCGGCGCTTTGCAGCACAAAGGGCAACTGCATCTTGCCCGCGCCAAAAAGCTCGCCCACAACCTTCATGCCGTCGAGCAGCAAGGTATTGATAATATCCAGCGGCGTGTATCGTTTCAGCGCCTCGTCCAGATCCTCGGTAAGGCCCTTGCGGTCGCCATCGACGATCCGGTCCTTTAGCCGCCCCTCGACGGTATCCGCGCGCTTCTTGCGGGTTGCATCCGCGGCTTTACGGTCAGCAAACATCTCCAACAGGCGCTGCAGCGGATCGTAGCCCTCGGCGCGGCGGTCGAAAATCAAATCTTCCGCAACCTTCACCTCTTCCGGTGCAATCTGATGCAGCGGACGGATTTTGCTGACATGCACGATGGCCCCGGTCATGCCAGCGCGGACCGCATGATCCAGGAACACGGAGTTGACCACGGCGCGGGCAGCCGGGTTTAAGCCGAAGCTGATATTGGAAAGGCCCAGGATAATCTGGATATCCGGAAATTCCTCCCGGATCGCCCGGATTCCCTCGAGCGTCCAGAAACCGAGCTTGCGGTCATCTTCGTTGCCGGTCGCAATCGTGAAGGTGAGCGGATCGACCAGCAAATCCGATTGCGGGAGGCCATAACGACTGCACGCAAAATCAACCAGACGCCTTGCAACCGCCAGCTTGCGGTCGGCGGTCTTCGCCATCCCCTGTTCATCGATGGTGAGCGCAATTACCGCCGCGCCAAACCTCCGGGCAAGCACCAGACGGTCGGCAGCGTGCTTCTCGCCATCTTCGAAATTGATGGAGTTGATGACCGGCTTGCCGCCATGCAGCTTCAGCGCCGCCGCAATCACCGGCGTTTCGGTACTGTCGATCACTAGCGGCGCACTCACGCTTGAGGTAAACCGGCGAATAACCTCGCTCATCTCGCCCAGTTCGTCACGGCCCACAAACGCCGTGCACACATCCAGCGCATTCGAGCCTTCGCCGAGCTGCTCGCGCCCCATCGTGACACAGCCATCCCAGTCATGCTTCTCCTGCAGCCCGCGCCACTTCTTCGACCCATTGGCGTTGCAGCGCTCGCCGATGGAGAAATAGCTATTCTCCTGCCGCAACGGAACCTGCTGATAAAGGCTTGCGACCGAAGGCACCCAAACCGCGCGGCGGGGAATTGGCGCGGGCCGGAATCCGCCCCGCTTGCGAAGCATTGCATCCAGGGCGGCGATATGATCCGTGTTGGTGCCGCAGCAGCCGCCGATCAGGTTTACTCCATCTTCGGCCACGAAGCGCTCGACCCAGGTCGTCATTTCCGCGGCGCCCAGGGGATAATGCGTGCGCCCATCGACCAACTCCGGCAGCCCCGCATTGGGCTGAACCGAAACCAGGCCCGGCCTGTTTCCGCTCAGCCATTTGATATGTTCCGCCATCTCCTGCGGCCCCGTCGCGCAATTCAGGCCCAGCAGCGGCACATCCAACGCGTGGACCACAGTTGCCGCGGCGGCGATATCCGGGCCGACGAGCAAGGTGCCTGTGGTTTCGACGGTAACTTGCACGAATATTGGCGTGTCCGTACCGGCTTCAGCCCGGGCAATCTTCGCGCCGTTCACTGCGGCCTTGATTTGCAAAGTATCCTGGCAGGTCTCGATCAGGATCGCATCGACGCCGCCCGCAATCAGCCCGCGGCATTGCTCGGTGAGCGCGGCCTCGAGGAGATCATAAGCAATGTTTCCAAGGCTGGGCAGCTTGGTTCCGGGGCCAACGCTGCCGAGCACCCAGCGACGCCGGCCATCCGCGAAGTCGCCGGCGGCCTCGCGGGCAAGTTCGGCGGCGATACGATTGATTTCATGCGCCCGGTCCTGCAGATCGAATTCGCCCAGGGTGACGGGCGAGCCGCCGAAGCTATTCGTCTCCACCATATCCGCCCCGGCCGCGAAATAGCTGCGATGGATCTCGCGCACGAGGTCGGGGCGAGCAAGGTTCAGCACTTCGGTGCAATTCTCGCGTCCCCAGAAGTCGCGGTCGATGTCCAGGGTCATTCCCTGGACGCGGCTGCCCATGCCGCCATCGCAGAGCAACACACGGTCCCGGAGGGCATCGAGCAAATGCGGGCGAGTCATGAATGATCCGTTCAAGCGGTGAGTTGGTGGAGTTGAGCTGCCGATGCATCGGCGAGGCGGCGCGCCGGCCAGAGGCAAACGGTAAGTGAGCCGGGAATCGTGTGCATCAGACCCGGTTCGGCGCCCGCTCCAACAAGTAGCCTATGCATCGCATCAGGCGAGAAACCCGGCCAGCGATGTGCAAAGGAGCGGGTCAGGTCGTCCCGGCTATGCGCCGCCAGATCGATTACGAGCAACAACCCACCCGGCCGCAGCACCCGAGCGGCTTCGGCCAGCACGGCCTGTGGGTCTTCCGCATAGTGCAGCACCATCTGCAGGACCGCGAGGTCCATGCACCCGGCCACGATCGGCAGCCGGTACATATCGCCTTGGCGCACCGTGCAATGGGGGAGCTCGGCCCGGGCGAGCCGGGCACGCGCCAGCGCAAGCATTGCCGCGCTTGCATCGATTCCGAGGGCGCTCCGAGCGCGGGGCGCGAGTAACTCCAGCAATCGTCCTGTTCCCGTTCCGATATCGAGCAGGCGATCGAATTTAGCCGGCAAAAGCGCCAGGACGCTGGTTTCGATCAGATCAGCCGGCAATCCGAGCGCCCGCATTTCATCCCAGTCGGCCCTACGGCGCTTCAGGCTGTCTGAAGCGATCCGCGCGCGTTCCGACAAAACACGTGCCGCCTGTCGCCGGTCGGCCGCGAGGATGGGATCGTCTGACGAGAGAAGCGCGACGAGGGCACGGGCGATTGCCCCCGCTTCATCCTCGGGCACAGTAAACCAGACATTCGGGCCTTCGCGCGAACGCTCGAGCAGCCCGGCGTCGCAGAGCAGCTTCAGGTGGCGCGAGACGCGCGGCTGCGACTGGCCGAGGATCTTGCAATACTCCGAAACACAAAAAGCTCCGCTGGCCGCTAGCGCGAGCAGCCGGAACCGGGTGGGTTCTGCGGTGGCTCGTAGGGAAGCGAGAAGGCGGTCCATAGCGAATCGTGACATAAATATATCTTTATGTCTAGCCCGTTTACCCGTTTCCGTGCGCCAGATCCTCATGTCGCTCTACTTTTATGCGGCTGCAGCGGGATGCCGGGCAGATCAAGCCAGTGATTGCAATTCGGTCGGCTGCCGGTAGAGCACGAGGGGTCGTACCGGGGCCTTGTGAGAGCGCTGGAGATCCTCAACAACACAGGCGTAAGCATTTGGTCGTCGGCTAGTCGAGATAATATGAAACCATCCTGAGAAGACGTGCGCGCGGACGCGATCGGGCAGGCGTAGGTGGATTAGACGGACTCCGAGATCGAGGGTTTTGTATGATCGGAAAGCGCGTTCCGCTTGGCCGAACCCTTATAGCCCCGCACCATCTCGAAGGCGGTGACTTTGGCCTCAGAAGCGGAGAATCCGCTTGACCCCTTTCGGTAGCGAGCGCTAACATTTGCTACGTAGGCAGGGTGGAGCGCTGATTCTCGCGGGCGCGGCAGGCCGAGAGAAAGCTAACCCCGGGACAAGAGAATCGCCGAGGTTCCCGTCCCATAGCATGATGGCTCTAGGTCTATGCCATCACGCTCGAGGACTTATTGCGGAGAGCCCGATTCAAGCTTTCGGGCGACTATGGGTCAGGCCATCAGGCTCTCGGCTTGGCCACAGAGATTTGCGGGACATTTCGCTGCTTGCGGAACGGCAAGGAGGTGCCGCGCAAAATCGCCTATAGGTGATCACCCGCTCGGAGGGTCGATTCATGTCTGGTTTGGCCGGTTCTTACCGTACCGCGACGAAAGACCCCGTCAGCAGCGTGCTCAAGTGGATTTTGCTAATGGTCGCCGTGCTGACTTTTGTGGTGCTCGGCTGGGCCACGAATGTCATGTATCAAACCGCGCCGCCGATACCCGAGCGCTTCGTCGCTCCGGATGGTACCGTCCTCATGACGCGCGACGACATCATCAATGGCAAGGCCGGTTTTCAGAAGGCCGATCTTATGGATTACGGGAGCCTGTACGGTATGGGCTCCTACTATGGCGAGGATTATACCGCCTGGGCGCTGCTTAACTTGGGAACTGAGACCCGGGAGGCTATCGCACGCGCCCGGTTTGGCCAGGCGTTCGCTTCGCTCAACACCGAGCAACAAGCAGCGGCCACGGCGGCGATGCAAGCACAATTGCGGGACGTTGATCTTACGGCGCCGCAGGTCACGGTTCCAGATGCACTCGCTGCTGCAATCCGCAAGTTGCAGGGTGAGAGCGCGACGGCTCTGAGCCGCGTGAATCCGGCAATCGGTTGGACACCTGCCTATAGCCTTGACGAGAAGGCCGCAGCTCAAACCGCGAGCTTCATTCTCTATTCCGGCCTCACGACGGTGGCCCGGCGCCCCGGCACCAGTTGGTCATGGACGGAGAACTGGCCCTTCGAACCGCTGGTCGGCAATGCTCCGACCACCAACACATTTCGCTGGACCTGGATCAGCTTCTGTTTCACCTTCTTCTGCTTCGGCCTGGTGCTGTTCATTTACGAGTTCTTCCTAAACAACCCAGACGACGCCCCAATGGAGCGGGTTCTGGGCTCATTCAGGAGCCTTACGGAAAGCCAGCGCCGCACCGGAAAATATTTCATCGTGGTTGCGATCGTACTGCTCGTGCAAATCGCGGCGGGTACGATCATGGCTCACTCCTATTACGACCGAACCAGTTTCTATGGTGTTGATATCAACGCGGCCTTCCCATTCAACTTCTTGCGGGACGTGCATATCCAAACGCCGATTGTTTGGATCGGTGTATCCTGGATCGGCGCTGCGCTGTTCCTCGCTCCGGCCATGGCGGGGGGTGAAGCGCGCTACCAGGGCTTGCTTGTCGATCTGCTCTTCTGGGTCACATTGGCGGTCGTGGCCGGCGCGACGGTCGGCGATTATCTCGGGATCATGGGCTATATCGACCGGGGCTGGTTCTGGATCGGCAATCAAGGCCTTTCGTACATCCAGCTCGGCCGGCTGTGGCAGATCGGGTTTTTCATCGGCCTGATCGTCTGGAGCCTTCTGGTCTTCCGCGCGCTTTGGCCTACGAACGCCGTGCTTTGGAAGGCAACGCGCGAATTCTGGACTGGCCGAATCAGGCTCGAGCACCTGATCTGGGCATCGACCATCAACATCGCACTACTCTACGTCTTCGGCATGATTCCGCTGACCGGAATCGAGAAATCCTTCACCATCACCGATTTCTGGCGCTGGTGGGTGGTCCATCTGTGGGTAGAGCAGTCGTTCGAATTTTTTGCTGCCGCGATGAGCGCCTATCTGCTGATGGCAGTCGGCCTGGTTTCCCGCAAGCTTGCCGAGCGCGCGGTCTACCTCGAGCTAATCCTGATCTTCCTAGGCGGCGTAATCGGCACTGGCCATCATCTCTATTGGGCTGGCGGTCCGAGCATGTGGGTGCCGATGGGCAGCATGTTCTCCTTCATCGAAGTTCTGCCGCTCGTGCTGCTGATCATCGAGGCAATCCAGAATTATCGGCTGATCGAACGGGCCGAGGATTTCAAATATCGGCTGGCCTACATGTATGTTATCGGCGCGGCATTCTGGAATTTCGTGGGCGCCGGCGTGTTCGGCGGCGGAACGCTGAATGCGCCGCTGGTCAATTACTACGAGCACGGCACATTCCTCACTCTCAACCACGCCCATACCGCCCTGTTCGGAGCTTTCGGGCTGCTCGCGATTGGCCTCGTTTACTTCTGCTTGCGGTACATCGCGGGCGACCGCGTGCGGTTTAGCGAAACTTACGGCGTGGCGGCATTCTGGCTCTATAATATAGGGCTGGTCTTGTGGATCATCCTCAATTTCTTCCCGATCGGCTGGCCCCAGCTTGATGCGGTCTATGAGCACGGGCTTGCCTACGCGCGCAGCAGCGCCTTCTACGAGACCACTCTGTATTGGCAATGGATGCGGCTGCCCGGCGATGTCGTGTTCGCGGCTGGTGCTGTGCTGATGGCCCTGGATTTCGGCATCAAGCTCGGCCCGCTCTACCCCAGCGCCATCGAGCGCATTCAGTTCCGCCGGCGGCCAAGGCCGGCCGGACAAGCGACCCAGCGCACAGCGCATAATTGAGCTTACCGTGCGGATACCAGGCTATGGCGGGCGGTGCCCCATCCGCCAGGCTGCGTCTGCTGCGGAGGGCGGGGGCCCGCCGCCGAGGCGCTGACCGCCTTGTTTATCGCGCGAGCTAAACAAAGGGTATGCGACTTTCGCCGCGTCTTGGCCGTTATAGCGACGCCTGCCGGCGAGGCCGCCGTGCGTGAGGCCGTGTCGCACGACCCGGCCATCAGCGCCTGGTTCCGGTGGACCGATCGGTAACCCTATGCAGAACGCGGCAGCCGCCGCGTCGAAGGCTGACCAATGATAGATTGCCTGATCATCGGCGCTGGACCGGCGGGACTTACGGCGGCAATTTACCTGGCGCGCTTTCGCCGGGTGTTCCGGGTGATTGATGGGGGGGAAAGCCGGGCTTCGGTCATCCCACTCTCGCACAATCATGCTGGCTTTCCTGAGGGCATTCCGGGACCCGAGCTGCTCGGGAGGATGCGGACCCAGGCGGAGCGGTATGGGGCCCGCATCGAATCGGGACGGGTGTTTGCTTTGCGCCGATTGGCCAATGGCGCTTTTGAGGCCGAAACCGAGATCGAGCGCATCGTAACCCAGCGGGTGCTGCTGGCCACCGGCGCCGAGGATATCGAGCCGGAGCTGCCTGGGATCGAGCACGCGATCCGGCGTGGCCTGGTTCGGCATTGTCCGATCTGCGACGCCTTCGAGGTGATCGACCAAAAAGTGGCGCTGATCGGGTACGGTAAGTGCCGCATCAAAGAGGCGATGCTTTTGCGGGCCTACACACGCGATCTCACGATCCTAACCCTCGGCCGCCCGCTCGAAATTTCGGACGAGGAGCGGGAATTACTCACCGGCTCCGGGCTGCGTGTCCTCGATGCACCGGTGGCGCGGGTTGATGTGGAGGGCAACCGAATCGTTTCCTGGCATGCCGAAGGGGGCGAGGAGCATCGTTTCGATACCCTGTATTCTGCGCTCGGCTCCCGGATCCATTCTGAGCTGGCGGTATCGCTTGACGCCGAGGCAGACGAGGATGGCGCGCTCGTCGTCGATGACCACCAGCGCACATTCGTACCCGGGCTTTATGCCGCAGGAGACGTCGTTCGGGGCCTTTCGCAAATCAGCGTCGCCATGGGCCAGGCTGCGATTGCAGCGACCGATATCAATGCCAGCGTAGATTTTCCAAAATGGGGCGACTAAAGCACGA
>JAFAHH010000586.1 GCA_019237355.1 Acetobacteraceae bacterium
CCAAATCCAATTGGCGTTCGACGGGAAGGCAAAGTACAATGCCTGCGTGCGGGGTGACGCAGCGACCGAGACGAAAAGAGGCATCGCATGGCAGCGGACTACAGCATATGTCTGGGAACGGCTGGCTGGGGCGTATGGCACAGTCCAGATGCCGGCAAGTCGTGGACACGGCATCGCACCCCGTTCCCGCTCAATAGCCGCATACAGGCGCTAGTCGCCCATCCCAGAGAGGCGAGACCGTTCTCGCTGGCGGCGATACGGGCCTGTTCGTGAGCCGCGACGGCGGGGCGCGGTGGGAGCGCGTCGGCGCCAATGGGACCCTGCCAACGATCTGGTCGCTGGCCATCGATCCGGTAGATCCTGATATTTTCTTTGCCGGCACGCGCCCCGCTGGGGTCTATCGTTCGCGGGATGGTGGACGGCACTGGGAGAAATTGGCCGTAGACATCGCCCAGGAGTGTTCTATTGGCACACCCTTTGTAACCAGCGTCGTCGTCGATCCCGACGATCATCGTACAGTGTGGGCAGGGGTGGAAATCGACGGCGTCTTCCGCAGCCTCGACGGCGGAGACACTTGGACGCATCTCAAGACGGGTCTCTATGATCCGGACATTCACGCGGTGGCGATCGCGGCGACGCAGCCCAAACGCCTTTATGCCAGCACCGCACGTGAGATGTTCGTCAGTGACAATCTGGGCGAGACCTGGCAGCCCTTGGACATCAAACAGAAATGGCCGCTGCCCTATGCCCGCGGCATGGTCGTCAAGGCCGATGATCCCGGCGTGCTGTTCGCCGGCTGTGGCGAGACCACGACGGGTGAAAAGGGGCACGTGCTCCGCACCACAGATTTCGGCGAGAGTTGGGAAGCCTTGCCACTCCCGGCTCAGCCCAATGCCACCATATGGGGCCTTGCCACACATCCCGCCGACGCCAACCGCATTGTCGCGTTCAGCCTGTTCGGCGAGGTGTACGCCACCGAAGATGCCGGCGCATCCTGGCGCAAGATCGCGCGTGAATTCGGCGAGATCAGAGCCGCAGTCTGGGTGCCAAACTGATTTTTGTCGCCCTGACCAAAGAATGAAGATCCGACAACGGCTCTTGGACGGCGCGATTCTGACGTTTGACTCCGGGAGCAGCGGATCGAGATTGCGTCGCTTCGTTCGAAGAAACGACCCCGACAAAAGTTGTCATTGCGAGTTCACACCGGCCGGGCGGCCGACCCCCCTAGATGAAACTGCCAGCTTTGCCCGAGTAGCCCCCTCACCCTTCCCTCTCCCCCATTGGGGGAGAGGGTTGCACAGGGTTGGCGAGGCAAAGCCGAGCCTTACCCGGAGCTGGGTGAGGGGGACTACCCCCGCAGTTAACGGGATTGCCGATACCACTTTTGTTTTCTTGCGAGGAGCACAGCGACGAAGCAATCTCGTTCCGCCGGAGTATGACCGCACGGAAGGACCGTTGTCATGGCAGAACGACCATCCCCCGAGCTCATTACATATGTTGATAGCGGCGAGACTGACTGGCAGGAGTTTCGGACCGGCTCGCGCCGAAAAGTGCTCTACGAGAATTCGGAAACAGGAGAACTGACAATGTTGGTTCAGTGGGATGCCGGATACCGGATGGGCGCGGTGGAGCACCATGAATATGACGAGCATCTTTATATCATAGCAGGTACATTCATAGACGAACATCGTGCCTCTGGGCCCGGCACGTACATCTTGAACCGCGCGGGGTCGGAGCATCAGGCTTACACACCTGATGGGTGTACCTTCCTCGAAGTGGTCCCTGGCACTTTTGGCTCCCGTCTGGGGCCGGTTCAGCGAAGGGTTCGAGACGGCCGACCTGAAATCGGCAAAGACCCTTCTTGACGCCCTCGGCCATGCCCAATAACCCAAGGCGGTCGGGGAGCGGCCGGCTAGGCGGATATGACGGACGATCTTAAAGACACGACCAGTGCGGCAGCTGTCGCGCAGGATTGGGCGAAAGTGAAGCTGCCGCCGCGCTTGACCGGCCTGCCGATGGCAGTGTGGATTACCGAAAACGACGGTTATCCGCACGATGTGCGGGTCAAAGTCAGCACTCTTCATGGCGGTCGCCGCTCCTGGCGCACCGCATCGTCGATAGCCGTGCGACCGCAGCCACATGGAATTGCGCCGGGCAGCTTGCCGGCCGCTGATGTCGCGCTCGTCAGCCGCTGGATCGGCCTCAACCGCGACGTAATCATTGATTATTGGAATGGCATGATCGACTTCGATGAAGTTAAGCCGCGGCTGCAACAGGTCCAGCCGTAAAAGGCTTCGATCCGAGTGCCCGCGTCGTGCAATCGGCCGTTGGTTATGGGTTTCGCTTCTCGCTCAACCCATCCTACAGCTTGCTGGTAGACGATGGTCACCTTGGCAATCTTCGACTGCGCCTCGTCGGCGAGGACGCTGCCGAAGGGCACGGGGCGCACGGTGCCGAGCGTCATTCTTTCACCGGCGTAAGGATGGGAGCCCCCTTACCCTTCAGCAGCACCACGACAAACCTGGCCGGCTCCGTGTTGCTGGCGTTGCGCCCCACGACGTGAATATCGTTGGGCCCTTCGTAGAACGTCTGCCCGGCCTTGAGCGTGACGGCAGGTTTCCCTTTCAACTGCATGATGATCTGGCCTTCGAGCACGTAGACGAATGCATCGGCGTCGTGCCGATGGACCATGTCTTGTGCGCCCGGCGGATACGACACCTCAATCATGCGCCCCTCCTT
>JAFAHH010000733.1 GCA_019237355.1 Acetobacteraceae bacterium
ATCTGCCTAGAGCGCGATCGCTTGAGGCGGACTCGGGTTCGCAATTCGCGAGCCCCGGGTCCATTCTGCGCCCAAAATGGGGGCCCGGGATTGGGATCCCGATCGTCGGAAGGCGTGAGCCGTGCTCTGAAAACCAAGGTCTTTAGACGCTGACCGCTTCGGTCAGCAGATGGCGCGAGTTTTTCATTCCTTGAACGCTGCATTCCGGCCACTCTCGACAGAGTCCTCCTATGCCAGCGCAATCAGCTTCGGAAGCCGGATCAGGTTGTAACCATCAGTTTGAGCATGAAATCTCACACTCCCCAGCAAATGCCGCGGTGCGTGGTCTTCCGCATCGTCCCATGCTCTTTACCGCGGCCGTAGACCCGCCCAAGCATTGCCCGGCGCGCCTGGGAGATTCGTAGCCCGCGTGGCGCCTCGTGCGGCCGTCGAGAGCACTGCGGCGCCACTTGCCGGTCTTGGCCTTATGCGCGCCGCATGCGGCGTCACGCCGGCCATAGTCGCGCGCAACTGCCGTTCGCCTTCCTCGTGTGCGCGCGACAGGCCGTTCACCGTCGCGTCGCCGCCATCCAGGAGTTGGTCGCCGAAAACTACGCTCATCCCGCGCCTGTCAGCGCCATGGTGGAGCGGAGCGCCTTGCCCCGGCGTTCTTTCGAGCGACGCTATTTCCCGCAAGCCGCTCGAATACGTTCATACGCTGCGCCTGGACGAAGCAAAGGAACTCCTGGAGAGAACCGAGCTGCTCGTCGATGCCATCGCCAGCGAGGTGGGATACAGGGATGCCAGCTCTTTTTGCCGGCTATTCCGCCGCAAGTGGGGCGCACCCCATCCGCTGACCGCCTGCGCTTCGGCTCTGTCCGCAAGGCGCTGGCAAGTGCGCCCGAGCATCCAGAGTCCACCTGAGTCGGACCTGGGTCTCGCATCAATTAGAGCGGGATGACTTTAGATAAAGTCATCCCGCTCTGGGAACTTTGGTTTTCAGAGCGCGATTCAGGCTTTCCGACGATTCCGCCTCAAGCCATCGCGCTCTAAGGCGCGTAATTGTTTAGTTTCGGAGCAGAGCCAAGGACGGGGTTTGGGCCACCCATGGCATGCGACGAATAGATTCCAGATTTGCGGGGCCGCCTTGTTGAGGCCGTGTTTCGGCCGAGTAACTGGGTCAAATTGCGGGAAAAATTTAATCATCGGTTGAGGAGCGTCAAATTGTACGCTACAGGTCGGGAGTTGCTGCGCTTTCCACGCTCCTCCTTATGATCAGCGAGCATGAGAAACGCCCCCCGCTTTGGCCGGAGCCTATCAGGACGTCTGCTGCGGCTCACCATAGCTGCGGTGCTGATAACCGCCGTATTGATCTTCATTCCGGATCTGGCACGCGAGCGGCGAGCCTGGCTGAACGCTCGCGTGACTGAGGCGCATATGATGGTGCTGGCTTTAAGCGGGTTGCATCCGGAGCAGTCCAGCAGGCTGGTCGAAACCGGATTGCTGCAATTAGCCCGGGTCGCGGCAATCCGGGTGCAGGAACCGGGCCGCCCCCCCATTGTGATCGGGCCGGATGCCCTACCTTACCCCGAGACGCAGATCGACTTGCGCCAAGAATCGGTATTCGGGGGAATGGGGGCTGCGCTGCGTGAGTTCTTACTAGCTACGAACCGTCTGGTCCTCGTGCGATCCGGCAGTCCATTTCGCCCCGGCACCGAGGTACAAGTTTTCGTTGAAGAAAACCATCTACGGCGGGCCCTGCAAAGGTTCGCGATCCAGTTCTGGATCGCCTCGATGGTGCTTGCGTGCGTCACCGGCGCGCTCGTCTATGTTGCCCTGAATTGGTTGCTGGTCCGTCCGATGCGCCGGATTATCGGCAGCATCGCCGCATTCCGGGCCAACCCCGACGCCACACCGCCCCTCGATCCAAACCAAGCCACGGTGCTTTCCGACGACGAAATGGCCATCGCGACGCGAGAGCTTGCGGCTATGCAGCAGGAACTCCACGCGGCACTCTGGCGTCATGCGCGGCTGGCCGCACTCGGCGCGGTGATGGCGAAAATGAGCCACGACCTGCGCGGAATACTGGCGCCAGCCATGCTGACCGCCGACGCCCTGAAGCTGAACCAAGACCCGAGCGTGCGCCGGGCCGGTGACGTATTGGTGCGGGCTGTGGAACGAGCTACCGATCTCGTCCGGCGGTCGCTGGAATATGTGCGAGAAGGCCCTTCCCGCCCGGCACGCACGCGGTTTTCGCTCACAGAACTTGTGGACGAGGCTTGCGAGAGCCTTCGCGAGCTGCCGCTCGAGTGCCAGGTGGAAAACTCAATCCCGGCGACCCTTACGGTAGAAGCAGACCGGGAAGAGTTACTGCGCGTGTTGGTTAATCTGGGGCGCAACGCCGCAGAAGCAGGCGCGCACAATCTGCGGATTCACGCCGCTCAGCAGGGCGGTTCGATCGAAATCACGGTCGCCGATGATGGGCCCGGTATACCCGATTCGGTGCGGCCCACATTGTTCCGGCCATTCTCGGCCAGCACGAAGCGGGGCGGTTCAGGGCTGGGGCTTGCGATCGCGCGCGATCTGATGCGGGCGCAGGGCGGTGATGTCGATCTCGTAAGCAGCGGCGGAACGGGCACCGTATTCCGCCTGACCTTGCCCTCAGTACGTCAGGATGTGCCAGCGGCCGTATAGAGCACATCGTGCTTGAGTGGAATTGCCGCTAATCCAACCGGCGCGTAACTGGGTTCCCATCGCGCCAGCACGTTTGGGGGGCCTGAAGATGCCCGCAGAGGAAAGCTTGAGCGCTTCCAGTCAGCGGAAAGCGCCGTAATCTGGGAATCGTGAACCTAAATCCGGCGGTTGGGCCTGAATTGGGTCGGATATTTCGCCTGATTTGCAATCAGAGCGAGTAATTCAGGCGGGCTCGAGGCGTGCTGGCGGG
>JAFAHH010000773.1 GCA_019237355.1 Acetobacteraceae bacterium
AAAGGGGGCAAATCCGTGGTACAGAGCGGAATCAGCAGAATGGCGAGCGTGGCGCCGAGTGCGATCCACCATAGGCCCGCTTGGGAACCTATTTGCGCCGCGACCTGCGCCCCTGGTGTCGTCCCAGCTCGAGCCACTGACATGAACTCACCCCGCCAACTAAGCCATTCCGCTCGCACAAGGACGCGCGCTGCACGCCCCCTCCGGGACGCGAGATTGGCGGTAAGGGCCTATTTTTCCGTTAATCCAGCCGTGAGCGGATCAGGACGCGGGTGGGTTGCTCTACGATTGTGCCCGCGGCAGGTTCTCGGGCTGCGCAAATCGCAAGCTGGTGCGCGGGTCACTTGCGGAGGCTTGGCCGGCATATTGCATCGCAAGGCGCATCGCCAACCCGCCTACCAAAGTCGCCAGCGATGCGGCTTCCGATAGGGTGCGGCCGCGCCGGCCAAGGAAGAATCCCGCAGTGTAGAGGGCAAGCGGCAAATACCCTCCGAGCGCATCGATGCTATCCCAAACAGCAGCTTCTCGGTCCCCCCACACCCCTTTTGTTTGATAATCGCGCTGGCTTAGGTGTGCCGCGTAGAGCTCGACGCTCAGCGCCGCCACGGCAAGCGCATCCAGCTTGCGGCCGTAACCGCGACCCCCGGACCACCGCTCGCCAAGAGCCAGGGCAGCGCCGGCGGAAGCGACCGAGGAGCTTCCGAACCGGACCGCCATCCAGCCTGGCGATGCCGCCCACAGCGGAGTGCTTGTGGAGGCGAGAAGTGAAGCGGTGTAGACGCTCATGCCCCCGCCGGCACCGGCTGCTGGGACCTGAGCAATGCGCGCGATCCAGCGCCAAGGGCCCCGGATCGCCCGGTCGAAGATGAACTGCGCCCCACCGGTTAAGGCGCTAAAAACGCTGAATACCGAAAGAATGTAACTCCCAATCGACATCGGCGAAGTCGCCTTGAAGATGCGGAGCATGTTGTAGAAGCGCTGCGGCGTGTGCAAATCCATAATCAGCAGCACGGGCCCGATCACGGTTCCGACAAGCGAAAGGTAACGTCCGCGCCGCACCAGGCTCCGCAATCTCCCGCCCCCGAACAAATCGGCGATTGTCGCCACCATCTGCGAAGAGCCCGAAAGCCCGGCAAGATAGACATAAAGGGCGACGATCCAGCTAAACGGCGCTGGCTTAAGCTGTGGGTGGTCGTAATAGGTCTGAATGTTATCGGCCATTCCGGCTGGCTCCAGCGAACAGCGCAACTGCGGCTACCGCGAACCCGGCCATGGTAGCGAGGCCGGAGAGCAGGCTTGGCATCACCCGGTTCGAGGCGCGCGTTGGCGCCCGCGGCAGGTTGTAAACTTCCGGCGCATCCGTAAGCAGAAAGAAGGCGTTGAGATACTCAAGCCCACCCGTGGCCCCAGGTGCGCCGGGCGTGCCATAAAGATAGGCGGACTCAACGCCAAGCCGATGCAGCTCTTGCACTCGCTCGGCCGCCCTCCGGTGCAGCTCTGCGAGCTCGCCGAACTGAATCGAATCGGTCGGGCAAGATTTGGCGCAGGCTGGTTCGAAGCCACCCTTGAGCCGGTCGTAACATAAGGTGCATTTATGTGCCTTACCGTCATCGAGATTGACATCGATCACGCCGAATGGACAGGCCGGGACGCAATATCCGCAGCCATTGCATACATCCTGCTGGACGACGACGGTGTCGAACTCGGTTTTAAAGAGCGCGCCAGTGGGGCAGGCTTCGAGGCACGGCGCATTGTGACAATGCTTGCACACGTCGCTCATCATGAGCCAGTTGCTCTGATAAGGCGCCATTTCGGTCGCGCGTCCGCCCCCGTGCCCGATCTTTTCTATGAAAGCGACGTGCCGCCAAGTACTGGCGGAAAGCCCTCCGGTATTGTCATAGCTCATGCCGGTGAGGCCGACGCTATCAGCCGGTAGCGCATTCCATTCCTTGCACGCCACCTCGCAAGCCTTGCAGCCGATGCAGCGCGTGGTGTCTGTGAAAAACCCGTACGACTTGCCAGGCTCGATCTTGACGCCCGCCGTCAGCTCAGATTCATCGCGAATGGGCCGGCTGAATTGGGAGTCCGGATATTCCCGGGCGCGTGGATGAATCTGCATCCTCAGATCTCCATAATCCTGCGCGCAACGGCGTACATGCCCCGGTCGCCCTCCTCGTAGGTGATGCGCACTTTCGCTTGTGCCTTCTGCAAATGCTGCAGTTCTTGCGGCTCGGCAGGCGATTTGTGCGATATGATGAAAAGCTGTGAGGCCCCGCTGTCGAGTTGCACTTTCATCCGGCTTTCCTGCACCAGCAGCACAGTGCCCTCGGCGGTCTTCACGCGTCGCTCCCCTGGACGATTTTGGCCAGAAGTTCGCGGGCCTTTTCCAGATGCGGCCACGGGACCGGGCCGAGCGGATAATGGCCGCCAATCACCACGCTGATCACGGCATTCAATTGGGAAAGCCGCTCCCCCGTCCCTTCGCTTTGGATCACCTCCTCCCGGAACCGCGCCAGCTCACGAACCGCGGCCGAAAAGTCGTGGGTGTCCGCATGCGGCTTCTTCGATAGTGCCTGGTCGACCGCACCCAGCGCATCTTGCCCACTCATGCAAGCCGGCCCTTCCGTAAGTTGCAGGTGAGCGCCTTGGTGCCGTGAATACTCACATTCGGATCGCCGTGAATGGCGAGCAGGACATTGGCGATGTCCCCGCGGGCGAAGCCTTTCCAGCCATAGACCCAGGGCATGCCGATTTCGAAGACGCGGCGCCCGGCTAGGGTGAACGGCCGTAGCCGGTCGGTTACCAAGGCGCGTGCTTCGATTTCACCCCTTAAGGTCGAAATGACGGCCCAGTCACCGGTGCGGATATCGTGTTCGCCGGCAAGCTCAGGCGGTATTTCAACGAAAGCCTCTGGTTGAAGCTCCGCCGTATGCGGCATGGCTCGCGTGGCAATCCCGCCGCAGTGCAACTCGGTCAGCCGGTAGGTCGTGAATATATGTGGGAATCGCGGATCAGCGACTTCGTGATAATCGTTTCCCGGCCGCGGCCAATGCTTCGCGACCGGATTGCTATTCCGATTGTAGAGCGGATTCTCGAGCGGCGTCTCGGTCGGCTCGTAGTGCGTGGGCAGCGGCCCGTCTTTCAATCCCGAAGGCACGAATAAAGCACAACGGCCGTCAGCGATATTGATAAACGGATTGTCTCCAGCGATCGCCTCCATGCCGGTGGGCTTCTTGCGCCAATTGGGCCGATAATCCGGGCGCTTCGCCTTCGGAAAATCCGGGACATCGAAGCCGGTCCATTCGCCCTGGGCTTCATCCCACCAAATCATTTTTTTCTTTTCAGACCATGGCCGTCCTTCGGGATCGGCTGAGGCGCGATTGTAGAGCGTGCGCCGATTGGATGGCCAAGCGAAGGCCCAGCCCAAATGGGCTTGCGGACGATCCTCCGGCGGGTCAGGGACGCGTTCTCGCGCCTTATTCTTGCCCTCCTCTGGGAAAATCCCCGAGTACATCCAGCCGCCGCAGGCGGTCGATCCGTCGTCCTTCAATTCATGATAATCTTTGATCTGCTTGCGATCGGGCCAGGTATAGCCGTTGATCTCCTTCAATACAGCTTCGGCGTCAGGCTCTTCCCGTTCGCCACGGACCGGATAATCCCAGGTGAGTACCTGGATCGGCTTATCCTTTCGCTCTTTGCTGAGCGCGTACATCCGCTTGAGAATGCGGCCGAGATGATAGATGAACCATAGGTCGGAGCGAGAATCGCCGGGTGCGTCGCAGACCACGTCGTGCCATTGCACCAGGCGGCCCGTACTGGTCACGGTACCGTCTTTTTCCGCCGCCATGGCGCTTGGCAAGAAGAACACCTCCGTGCCGATCTCTTCAGGCCGCAACTCGCCTTTTTGAATGATCCGGCCCTGGCTCCAGAATTCGGCCGTCTCGGTCAGCGCAAAATCACGCACCACCATCCATTCGAGCTTACTCAGGCCCCGCTGCACAAGGTCGGAATTCACGGCCCCCACCACGGGATTTTGGCCAAGCACGAACAACCCTTTCGCCGCGCCATCCGCCATGACGAGCGTCATGGGCAAGTTGGAGTGATCGCCGACCAGCTTGGGGATGTACTCATATCCCCATTCATTCGCGGAAGTCGCGGCCTCGCCATACCAGGCACGCAGCAGGCTTATCATGTATTTCGGAAACGCATGCCATCCGCCGGTCGGCACATCCTCGGTTTCGATGAACTGCTTGAGCGTATGATGCGGCTTGAACGCGTGCGGTTGGGGTAGATAGGTTGGCAGCATGTTGTAGAGCGTCGGGATATCGGTGCTGCCCTGGATGCTGCAATGGCCCCGCAACGCAAGAATGCCGCCGCCGGGTCTTCCGACGTTGCCGAGTAACCCTTGGATGATGCCGGCGGCGCGAATGATTTGC
>JAFAHH010000113.1 GCA_019237355.1 Acetobacteraceae bacterium
CGCCCAACATGTCGTTCGGCACCAGCTCACGATGCCGGTAGTAGCTCTCCGGATCGTTTGGGTTGAGCACGCGGAGCCGGTCGCGAATGGTTATTCCCGGGCAGACGACGAGAAAACCTCGCGTGAACATGCGGCTGTTTGGATGCCGCACAGCGTTCACTGTCTGCCACGCGATCAACATCGCCATGACGGTGGTTTTGCCCGCCCCTGTGGCGAGTTTCAGGCCAAGGCGCTGCAGCTCGGGGTTGGCGGCCTCGTTGGCGCCCCGGATATGGTTCCAGAACTTCGCGCCGCGTGGCCCGAGCTTGGGCGCAACCTCGGTGAGCCAGATCGCAGTCTCGACCGCCTCGACTTGGCAGAAAAACGGGCGCACACCTTCAAAGCGACGGTGGCGCCAATGTTGTAGCAGGCGGGCGGTTTCCGGTGTGACCAGCCATTGATCTGGGTTTGGCAAATTCCGCCAGTTATCGATGTAAGTACGTATCTCGTTGATTATGGGGGTAGGGTTATATTCCTGCTCGGCGGTCGAGAGGCCGTCACTGGCGCCGAGGATCATTTCTGCTTGCGCTTGCGCCCGGCGGCGTTTCTTCGGCAGTGGGACGGGGGTGATGTACTCGGATCGCCGCCTACGCTCGATCAACTGGTTCGTCGGCTGCCCCTCGGTGTCTAACTCCCAATGGCGACTGGGATAATTGTAAGGGGAATTAATGATCGGCTGATCAAAGAAGTCAGCGGCCATTCGTCGCGTGTCTCGGCTATTCAAAACTGGTCGGTGGCGATTGCTGCAGCTTCGCTGAAAGCACAACTAGGAGGTGAGGCGCAAGCATCGCAGTATTTATTCAACACCCTGGCCGTTTTACGGAAGCAAATGGCAAAGCAATGTCAGAACACGCCGAACTCAAGGAGCAGCAATGGCTTTGCAGCTTGCCCGACGTGATGCGCTGATCGAAGCGGGGGCGCCAGAAGAGACCAGACCGATCAGAAGATCGGGCAAATGGATCAGAGGCTGGGCCAGAGCGATCAGAAGATCGAGCAAAGGATTGAAAGCTCAATACTCTTCACCGGCCCCGCGTATGACGCCGAGGGCGATCCCAGCCTCATAGGGCTTGAGAAGGATCGCGGTGCGTTCCTGGCGAGCATGGCGTACCAGCCGGGTAGGGCGGCATAGGCCCTTTCGATGCCCGGTGGGGCGGCTGTCAGGTGTGGCGGCTACGCTGGGCGGGAGCTTGGCTGGCGGGTTTGCAGGTGAGAAGAAGATCGCAGCTGATCTCTGGGCGGATTAGATTAGCTTCGCCCGTGAAACAGCCTCGAGGTGGAGCCGGCAAATCGCGCTTGGCACAATGCACAGGTGGTTGCCCCAAAGCCTTTTCGCCACAGGGCGTGCACCAATCGAGCGGTGCGATGACTGACCGCATCGGTTATGACCTGGCCTAAGCGTGTTATCCTGGCGCGAGGGGGAACTGCCTGGAAACAGGCAGGGTGAAACGGGTGAAACGTGAGCGCCTGAAAATCGCGCTGGCGCAGGTTGCGGCGCTCCTCACGGCTGGCTGCAGCCGCTCGCCGGCGCAGGACATGTTCGGCTCGTTCTTCCCGGGATGGATGCTTTGCACCGCGGCCGGAATCCTTGCTGCGGTTATCGCGCGACAGCTTCTGTCCGCGATCGGGGCCGATTCGTATCTGATCGCGCCTCCCCTGACCTATCTTTGCATCGCGATCGCGGGCACGCTTTTGGCCTGGCTGCTCTGGTTTGGTTACTAGATGCGCGCTTTCATCCTCAAGGGCATCGGCCTGCTGGTCAGCCTCGCAGCGTTCGCGGCGGCGATGCTGCTCACCGTGCTTACGGTGCAGCGCATCAAGTCAGGCCGCGAACCGATGACGCCTACTTACAGGCCGACCTGGTTCATATGGCGCCGGATGTCAGCGGGCGGATCTATGAGCTGAACGTCTCGGACAACCAGCTTTCATCGCGGCGATGTGCTGTTCCGCATCGATCCGGTCCCCTTCGAGCTCCGGGTGGAGCGGGCGCAGGCGACGGTTCGGGGTCTGGAGGCGAAGCTCGCGGTCACGGCGGACCAGGTCGCCGCCCAGACGACCAACGCCGATAATGCCACCCGTGGAATCGCGGCTGCGCAGGCGCAATTGACCCTCGCGTCCTCCACTCTAAACCGGCCTGATCCGGCGGTTGCGAGGCTACGCGCGACCGATGCGGGGATCGCGCTCGCGCGCTCGGCTTTCTGGCCGAAGCTGTCCGTCAGCGCAAACGTTCAGGGCAATCTGGGTCAGATCAGCGTTGATGGCATGCCGTATCAGGGCGTGAAGGAGCCGCAGACGGGTATCTTCCTGCACTTCGATTGGCCGCTCTATCAGGGTGGGCTGCTCCGGAACCGGTTGCTTCAGGCGCAATCGCAACAGCCTGCCGCGGCCGATGCGGTCCAGGAAACCCGTGATCAGGCGTTGCGGGAAGTTGCGCTTGCGTACGATCAGCTCGACACCGGCCTGCAGCAATACGAAGCGGCGCGCGCGCTGCTGACGGCGGCGCAGACGGCGTTCAGCGCGGCCACTGATTCGTACGCGCATGGGGTCGGCACATACACCGATGCCGCGTCCGCCCAGGCCGGGCTCGCTGCGGCGCGGGCCGATGTGGCGCGGGCGCACGCACTGAAGTGGACCCCGAATTTGGGACCAGGGCTTAATTGAAAGCCAGCCGGCTCCGTTGTGCTAGACCGAAGTTACCCTCTCTTCCGGGCGCAGATCGTTGATTTCGCTCTGTTTTGCGCGATAGGAGCCGAGTTTTACTGCCTACATCCGTGGCGAGATGCCGAGCAGTTCAAAGGCGGCCGCCTGTAGCTCGGTCGGCTGCGGGTAAAGCAGGAAGGTGTCGTGCTGGCCGTTGGCGAGGGCCATGGTGTTGCGGGTGAAGGTGGC
>JAFAHH010000165.1 GCA_019237355.1 Acetobacteraceae bacterium
AGCCGGCCCTCCCGGAACGCCGCCAGCAGCTTGGTAAACCGGGCCGTCCGCCGGGACATCCACTTGGCGATCAGAATAACCAGCGGCCCCAGCGCGTGCTCCCTGACGCTGCGCAGGGCCAGCGCCTCTCGCAGCCCGAGCAGAATCAGCACCAGGCGCTCAGCGGGGCAGGTCGGGATACGGGGTGCCGCCCATGGCGTTCGCTTACGGTAGCAGATCGCAGTCTAAATTTCAACCATAAATTAATCAAGTCTTGGCAGCCGCCGGCTGGACAGGCGCGATTGGTGTGAAGGGCCAGGGAAGGGGGATCGGCCGGGAGAGCCCGGCCTTGCGCCCGATCAGGCGATGCCGACCAGCCTTCGGACGTACTCGCGGGCATCGACTGTCGCCGGTCTCCCGCCTCTCGCCGACCCCGTGAACAGGCAGCCCGCGCGTATCCGCAAATCCTGCCGGACTTACCGCAGCATTGTCGCCGCCGCCAGCGAGGAGGCCCGCGCCATTCGCGACGAGGTGGGATTTTTCCAGACCGTGCGCGCGGCGCTGGTGAAGAGCGGGGCGGGGACCGGCAAGACGACCCCGGAGTGGGATTTGACGGTCCGGCAAATCGTCAGCCGGGCGGTCGTTTCCACGGAAATCATCGACATTCTGTGCGCCGCCGGCATGACGACACCCGACATTTCCATCCTGTCCGATGAGTTTCTCGCCGAACTTAAGGGCATGGAGCGGAAGAATCTCGCCCTGGAGGCGCTGCGGCGGCTGCTGGAAGGCGACATACGCTCGAGCAGCCGCACCAATATCGTCGAGATCAAGGCGTTCTCTGAACGGCTGGCAGCCGCCGTCGCGCGCTACCACAACAACGCCATCACCACCACCGAGGTGCTGGACGAACTGATTGGCATCGCCAAAGACATTCGCGTCGCGCGCGCCCGGGGTGAGAAACAGGGCCTTTCGGATGAAGAAATCGCCTTCTACGACGCCTTGGCCGAGAATGAGAGCGCGGTGGAGGCCTGGGGAATGACACGCTCAAGGTCATCGCCCATGATTTGGTGGCAAGCCTGAAGCAGAACGTCTCGGTGGACTGGACACACCGTGAGCCGGCGCGGGCCAGGATTCGGGTTCTGGTCAAACGCATTCTGCGCCGGTGGGCTATCCGCCGGACCTTCAGGACGCCGCCGTCCGGCTGGTTCTGGAAAGGCGGAGCGGCTTTCGGCGCGCTGGGCCGCGTAACGGCACACAGCCGTGCGCCCTCGGAGAAGGAGGAGTGGCTGGCCAAGCGGAGGGACCCAGAGCCGCGTTGGCAGAGCCCGACGTGTGGACCGGAGCCGCAGCTCGTGCTGGGATGGGGCAGGGATGTTATTGTTGGCGACCTTGTCTTGTTGATCAACCAATACGTCGACCGTCCTGCCGTCCTTGTCGCACCGGCCATGCCACGAACCGTCCGGTCCTCGGCTAAGCATCGAAAGGTTCCTACAGCCGCGAGCCATCAGATCGGCCCGCGCTGCGGCCTCAGTGAGACGGCTTGCGGCACCCTGTGAAACCATGCGGTTCTCATCGACCATGACGTTGATCGTCTGGCCGCTCTTCTGACAGGTGCCGAACCAGCGACCACTCTGTCCTTCGCTCAATCGGGAGACATTGGCGCAACCCCACTCGGTCACCAAGAATCTGACCTGAGGCTCGGTCAGAAGTTGCACGGGTGCCTGAGCACGAGCAGTTCCTGCTACTGCGAACCCAAGCAAGCCCGTGATGATTGCTGTTTTCCGCATTTGTTCCCCCGAATACAGGCACCACACTAAAAAGTTCCCGCGGATCGCGCAATAGTGTTTAGCAGAACAACTTTCAGAATTCCATCCAGCTCAGCTTCGTCGGCTCACCAAGACGGGATGCTTGGGAGCCAAGGCGAGAATAGGAATCCACTTGCCTCAACCATGGGTTATGTTCTAATCCTGTTCGCATGCTCCTGACCCGCGCCCCCTGCGAACCGGATTGGCCGAGTGGCTGACCCTGATCATCGAGGGGCTGCGCG
>JAFAHH010000569.1 GCA_019237355.1 Acetobacteraceae bacterium
AGCCAGCTCGCGCGCGCACTCGCCTCCGAGTAGCGCGTCTCCCAGAAATTTCTTCACCGCCCCGCGCCACCGGCGGGATGGTCCTGCCAGTCTTGGCGACCCCGGCAGGATTCGAACCTGCGACCACTTGCTTAGAAGGCGAGTGTATCCTGGTTACAGAAATCAATTAACTCATGTATTTAGGTAAATTAATGATGGCAGATCAGGGCGAAAATTAACCACGAAACCGCAACAAAAACTGAACCGGTAGTGACGTGGTGGTGACTGACGTTCACTTGACGCGCACCGACCCGGTTATCCAGGGAATAGACCTGCCGGCGTTCCTGAAGCCGCTCTTCAAATCCAGGACGGTTCTATGACGCTCGCCGTGATTCGAATTCGATTTGAATCGAATGGCGAGGAGTGTTGATGCCTGTTGCTGTAGACCCCACCGGCCAACAGATGGTGCAGGTGCCTAGTCGGATTGATTTTCTCCTCAGGAGCGCCGCCGCGGTGGCGGTGACGATGCCGGCAACAGCGGCCGATATGGTGATGCGAGTGATGATCACAACCGTCGACCCGCGGCTCTTGAACCTGCTCTCGAGCGCGCTGGTTGCCAGTGATGCGGGTGACCACATCGCCGCCCACCGATGGGTTCAGCGCGCCATCGACTATCGAGATCAACGGCGCGCCGGGCGGTGATGGCCCACTCCTGGGGCCGGCCCGGCTATATATCACGGGCACGCCGGATTTTGCGTGTCGTGGCGGCTCTCGCCAACCTGCCGCACCGCGATGGGATGGTGTTCCGCCGCGCCAGCCGGCGGCGCAAGGATGATGCTGTGGTTTGGGGTGAAGCCTATGCCGACCGTCGGCGGCGCTATGGCGGGCAAATCAAACGGGGCTGGGAAGTGGCGCTGCGGCGGGCCGAGCTCGACCCGGAGCTGACGCCGCACGATCTGCGTCACACCTGGCCCTCCTGGCATTATGCGTTGCACAAGAACCTGATCCTGCTGCAGCAGGAAGGCGGCTGGTCGAGCGTCACCTTGGTGACCCGCTACGCGCATCTCTTGCCGGTGGGGCACGAAGCTGCCATCCGCGATTTTTGGGGCATCGCGGGTGCCTGTATTAACCAATCGCAAATGGTGACGTGGCGGTGACTTGCGGCTGCCGCATGTCGCGTGTCGTCATGTAAGTTATTGATTTTATGGCGACCCCGGCAGGATTCGAACCTGCGACCACTTGCTTAGAAGGCGAGTGCTCTATCCAGCTGAGCTACGGGGTCGGCGCGGGGGTTATCGCATCGATGGGCGCGCCCGACAATTGGCCGCGGCGGCACCTGTTTCATCAATGCCGGACGACTCGGTCGTAGCGGAAATTGTCGGCGTAGCTTTTTGGCTTCTCGATGCTCTGATGCGGTTGGATAACGGTGTAGTCGAGGCCGTGCTTTTCGGCAAACGCGACGGCCTCCTCAAGCGTGGCAAAGCGTAAATGCACCTCGTTCAATGTGTCCCCCGCGCTCGCCCATCCCATCAACGGGTCCGGACGGCGCGGCGTTGCGGGCTCATATTCGAGGATCCAGCGTCGCGTGCGCGCCCGCCCGGACTGCATGGCGGTCTTGGCCGGGCGGTAGATGATTGCCTGCGCCATCAATCAAGCTCGCTCGAGTGGCGGGCCTCTCTGGTCATCCGGAACTGGTCGGGGCGAGAGGATTTGAACCTCCGACATCCTGCTCCCAAAGCAGGCGCTCTACCAGGCTGAGCCACGCCCCGCCGCGGCGAGTTCGGTTCTAGTCTGTTCCAGGAGACGGCGCAACCCGGGTGGGCGGTTCATCCGACGGGTGCGGGCTCAGGCGCAACTATGCTCAAGCCCGGAGCGAGTGTGCTCGTTGCCGGCTCGCCGCGCTCCAGCAACTCAAAAACGCAGCCGAGGAGCTCTCTGCGCTCAAGCGGCTTGGCGATGAAATCATCCAGCCCGTCCCCACCCCACCGGCTTGCAGGGACAACGTCGGATGTAAACAGGCATTTAAGCCCGGGTCGCCTCGCCCTGGCCAGCCGCATCGTGGTCACGCCATCCACCGGCCCCGGCAGCCCGATCTCGGCCACCACGAGGGCAAAAGGCTTGGCGTCGATCTGGCGCAACGCCGAGGGTCCGTCGCCAACCGCGGTGACCTCAAAGCCCTCGCGGACGAGCACCTGGTGGATCGCGGCGCGCTCGCTTGGGTCGGCATCAACTACTAGGATCGGACGCTCGATTGGGTTCATTGCAGTCGTATCTGCGCGAAATACGTGCTTTACAGATATTCATATTACTATAGGTTGTCATCGCTGGCCACGCACATCGCATG
>JAFAHH010000744.1 GCA_019237355.1 Acetobacteraceae bacterium
GACACCAGCGCGCGAAACGCCGCGCCTAGCGCTTCCATGGTGGCGGCCGGGTCGGCGGGGTGGGCATCAGACAGTCCGGCACCGCGAAAAAATCCTGCGAGCAGATCGCCCTGCGGTGGCAAGGGCTGAGGAGCTGCGTTCTCCCGAGGCTCAGGGGCAGAAATGGCAACCCCCGGAGTGATTGGGACGACCGGCTCTGCGACTCGGGTAACCGGCGGGGCAACCGGCGTGGCCGAAGGCTTAGGAGGGCTGAGGCCGAAGTCATCCCAATCTTCTGGGAGTACCTTGGCCAAGACAGGCGGCGGACGATACGCCTCGTCAACCGAAGGGGTGTGGTCTGGCTGGGGTGGGAGCTCGTCGAACGGGTTTGCAGGTTCGGGGGGAACCGGATCGTAATCCGCCTGAAGCGCTACGGACTGAGGCGTGAGCTGAGGAGGAGGTCCCAGCACCCGAGGCTGGGTGAATGACGATGCGCCTGGCAAGCTGGCCGCAAACGGGTCGCCCGGCGCTGGCGCCGTCGCCGCATCAGGAGCGATGTGAATCTCAATTTCATAAGGGCCGAAACGGAGCCGGTCGCCGTCGCTCAACAAGCGAGAGCGGTCGCGGCCTACAGGCCTGGCGTCCCGATTCAGATAACTGCCATTGGTACTTTGGTCCGTAAGTTCCCAGCCGCCGCCTTGGTAGGAAACGGTGCAGTGGTGCTTGGAAACGGTCTTGGCCGGGTCGGGCAACACCCAGTCATTCTCGGGGCCGCGGCCAATCCTGAACTCGCCGCCATTCAGGGTGCGGGTCTCGGGATGCATGCTGTCCGGGCAGCGGAGGATGGAGAGGGTGAGCACTTTAGGCTGCCTTTTGTTCCGGCCGAAGCCTATTTGATGCTGCCGGGAGGGAAATGGACGGCAATCTCATACGGCAAGCCTATACTGCACAGGGTTGCCAGAAAGTGACGCACTTCACACTCCGGCCAAGTCGTTTGGCCAATTGCGCCAGCTTCCGAAATGACGGGCTCTGCCGCGAGGCGTCGGGGGCCACGCGCCGCGCGACTCAGCTTGCTGATTGGCTTCGGGCGGTACTGTCGGCCTTCCTGACCGGTGCTGCCCCTCAGCGCCGAGACTGCCCGGCATGCGCGGCACTTCTCCGCCCTGCACGCAGGACGGCGAGTATCTCGCCGGGTTTCCCGACCTTACGGGTGCCTGCATCGCCCGCGCCAACGGTCTCGCCCTCGCCATCAGGAACTTGCGGCATTTTGAGCCCCTTGGCGTGGAGGCTATGGATCCGTTTGCCGACCCTATGCGGAAATGAATTTGTTTAGGGTTTGGCCTGGAACACGTGGTATGGCGGCTGAGGCCGCAGCCCCTCCACTTAGGCCGCGGTGAATCGCTTCACGGCCGCTTCGTCCCACTCGACGCCGGCGCCGGCGCGCTCGGGAATCTGAATGGCTCCGTCACGGACCTCGAAGGGTTCGGCCAAGAAAGGATTTCCCCAGTCCCTCCACTCCAACCAGTCCGCGCTTTCCGTAACGCGGAGGAGATGAGCGGAGAATTCTGGATAAAGGTGGCTCGACATGCCCAAGCCGGCGGCGCCGGCAATGGCCGCGGCGCGCAACCATCCGGTCACGCCCCCAATTCGCCCGAGATCCGGCATATAGCAATCCGCGGCGTCCGCTTGGACAGCACATAAGAAGCTTCGTGGACCATAGATATTCTCCCCAATTTGCAGCGGGGTCTTCAATTCCCTAGCCAATCGCGCAGATCCTGTGAAATCATCGAACGCGATTGGCTCCTCGAACCACTCCAATCCCTGATGATCGAGTTGGTGCAACCGGCGCATCCCTGCATCGAAGGTCAGGCCTTGGTTGAAGTCGCTCATCAGAATAATATCTTCGCCGACGGCCCGACGGACCTCAGCAATCGCTTTAAGATCATCTTTCGCGCGGTCGCGCCCGAGCCTGATCTTTACCGCCTTGAACGCACCTTCCTCCACCAGGGAACGCGCTTGATCCGCGATCTCCTCGAGCGGTATGAGCCAGAGTCCGTTGGTGTTGTAGGCCCGAACGGGGCCTACCGTGCCGCCCAGCAGCACGGCGAGAGGTTGATCGACAGACTTAGCGAGCGCGTCCCACATGGCCATGTCCAGCCCGGCCATGGCGAGCAGGATCACGCCTTGCCGGCCCAAAAGATGCAGCGTCCCCATAGCCTCTTGAAATCGCTCAACCGGCGCCAGCCGCTTACCCCGCTGCTGCTCCGCCATATCGTCGATTATGGCGATGATCGATTTCGTTGCGGTTAGACGATAAGGCTCCAGATAACTCCGGCCGACGATGCCTTCTTTTGTTATAACATCGATCAGAATGAACGGCCACCGGCCGTAGTTCCCGACGCGACTGACTATCGGCCGGCGCATCGGCACACTGATCACCCTTGAAACAACTTTGTCGAGCGTAAGTCGAGCCGGCACAGGTGCACTCATCCTACAATCCCCCTTATTATCCCCGGCACCGTTGCCTATTTGTATCGGATCGGAGGCCTGCGCCACTGGGCAGGGCCGATTGCGTGCAATGAGTTGCCCTCGGCATCGACAGCGACCGTCACCGGCATGTCTTGCACATCGAATTCATAGATTGCCTCCATCCCGAGCTCCGGGAATGCCAGAACGCGAGAAGCACGGATCGCCTTAGAAACTAAGTAAGCGGCGCCGCCGACGGCGATGAGATAGACCCCCTGGTGCCGCTTGATCGCTGCGATCGCGTCAGGCCCCCGCTCAGCCTTGCCGATCATTCCAAGCAGGCCGGTTTGGCCGAGCATCATTTCGGTAAACTTGTCCATGCGCGAGGCCGTGGTCGGTCCGGCCGGCCCCACGACTTCATCCCGGACCGGATCGACGGGGCCAACGTAATAAATAAAACGGTCCCTGAAATCGACCGGCAAGGGCTCACGCCGCGATAGCAGATCCGCGATGCGCTTATGCGCTGCGTCGCGCCCGGTCAATAGCTTGCCGGACAAGAGCAGCCGCTCGCCCACCTTCCAGCCGGAAGCCTGGGCCCGGGTTACTTGCCCGAGGTCAACTCTTTTCGATGCAGAGGCCTTCCATTCGATATCTGGCCAATCAGAAAGCTTGGGCGGCTCGAGTTCCGCCGGGCCGCTCCCGTCTAGCACGAAATGGGCATGCCGGGTCGCCGCGCAATTCGGAATGACCGCGACTGGAAGACTGGCCGCATGCGTGGGATAATCGCGCATCTTGACATCGAGGACGGTGGTAAGGCCGCCCAACCCCTGGGCGCCGATGCCCAGCGCATTGACCTTGTCGTAAATCTCGATCCGCAATTCTTCCAGGCGGTTTGAAGGGCGCCGCGCCTTCAGTTCGTGCATGTCGATCGGGTCCATAAGCGACTCTTTCGCCAGCAGCATCGCTTTTTCGGCGCTGCCTCCGATCCCAATGCCGAGCATGCCCGGCGGGCACCAGCCCACCCCCATCACCGGCACCGAGTTCATCACCCAATCAACGATGCTGTCCGACGGATTCAGGATCGTGAATTTCGCCTTGTTCTCGGAGCCGCCGCCCTTGGCCGCGATATTCACCTCAACGAGATCGCCCGGGACAAGCTCGGTGTGAATCACCGCCGGCGTGTTGTCGCGCGTGTTCCTCCGCGACCCGGCCGGATCGGTCACCATTGAGGCCCGCAGGGGATTGCTAGGGTCCGTGTAAGCGCGCCGCACGCCTTCATTGATCATATCGGCCAGGCTCATCGAGGCATCCCAGCGCACGTTCATCCCGATTTTCAGGAAAGCAATGACGAGGCCGGTATCCTGGCAAACCGGGCGATGCCCTTCCGCGCACATGCGCGAATTGACCAGGATCTGCCCGATCGCGTCCTTAGCCGCCGCCGATTCCTCGCGTTCATACGCGTCCCCGAGCGCCTGAATGAAGTCGGCCGGGTGGTAATAGGAAATGAATTGCAGCGCGCCCGCCACGCTTTCTATCAAGTCATTTTCGCGGATCGTCGTCACTGAATACCTCATCTGTTTGATGGCCTATCGGTTCAGACGGCGGCCGTGCGCGCCTACACGCCCCTGGGGTGGCACGCTTTGCTGCGCCGCAGGATCTAGCCCCAGCAGGGATCTCCAAACGGCAGCGCATGCCGGGAGCGAAAGCGAGCTTTGGACCAAAACCCGATCGATGCAAGCCACCAGCAGGAAGGCCGTTTTTGACAGCCTCGCCGATACCTGCTGAATCGGAGCGAAGAAGTGGCGACAGGAACGCACGCGTCTTCCTCTGGAGCCCACCAGACTTTGACGACAGACCTGCCCACAGCAAGAAACAATGAGGAAGCGAAATGGACGACATGTCGGACCGTCAGACACCCAAGCCAATGTTCATCGGCGGGCAATGGACGCTGGCGCAGGACGGTGATGCCATCCCAGTGGTCTCCCCGGCCGACGGCCGGGTCTTCGCCTCGGTCAGCCGCGGGAAGGCTCATGAGGTCGATCAGGCGGTAAAGGCCGCGCAGCGCGCGTTGGAGGGGGCCTGGGGTCGCTTGGACGGCGTCGAGCGCGGCCGGGTCATGTTGCGGATTGCCGAGAAGGTTCTGCAGAACGCCGAGGAGCTGGCGCAACTCGAGGCGCGCGACACCGGCAAGCCGATAAGTACTGCACGAAACGACCTTGCTGTACTCGCGCGCTATTTCGAGTTTTACGGCGGCGCGGCCGATAAGGTGCATGGGCAGGTCGTTCCATTCCAAAATGGTTACACCGTGACCGTGTTGCGCGAGCCGCATGGCGTGACGGCGCATATCATTCCATGGAACTATCCGGCCCAAATGCTGGGGCGCACCCTGGCGCCTTCGCTCGCAATGGGGAATGCGACGGTTCTCAAGCCGGCCGAGGATACCAGCCTTTCGGCTCTGAAATTCGCGGAACTCGCCACGGAAGCGGGCCTCCCCGAGGGAGCGCTCAATATCGTGACCGGCCTTGGCGAAGAAGCTGGAGCGGCGCTTGCATCGCATCCGGGCATCAACTTCCTCACCTTCACCGGATCGAACGAAGTCGGCACGCTGGTACAACAGGCGGCCGCGCGCAACGCAGTGAAGTGCGTGCTGGAACTGGGCGGGAAGTCGCCCCAGATTGTGTTCGCCGATGCGGATCTTGATCGTGCGCTGCCAATCATCGTGCGCGCGATCATTCAGAATGCGGGGCAAACCTGCACGGCCGGCAGCCGCCTGCTTGTGGAGCGGAAAATCTATGATGATTTCGTGGGCCGTGTCGCCACGCGGTTTCGGGACGTCCGCGTGGGCACGCCTGAGATGGACTTGGATTGCGGGCCCGTGATGAACCCTGCACAATTGCAGCGGGTCACGCGCTATGTCGAGAACGCGAAAGCGCAGGGCATCGTCCTTTTGGCGGAAGGGCAAATCGCGCCTGGCGTCCCCGAAGGCGGCTACTATGTGCGCCCAGCGCTGTTTGGCCCGGTTCCACGCGCAAATGCTTTGGCCCAGGAGGAAGTTTTTGGCCCTGTTCTGGCGGCGCTTCCGTTCGAGGACGAAGCCGATGCTATCGCACTCGCGAATGGCACGGATTACGGTTTGCTCGCCGCCGTTTGGACCGAAAGCGGCGGCCGTCAGCAGCGGGTCTCCAAAGCAGTGCGCTGTGGGCAGGTTTTCATAAACTGTTACGGCGCCGGCGGAGGCGTTGAGTTGCCCTTCGGCGGTGTGAAACGAAGCGGGCATGGACGAGAGAAGGGCTTCTTGGCCCTCGAGGAAATGAGCAGCACGAAAACCCTCGTGCAGTTTCACGGCTAACACGTATGGAACCCGCGGCGGCCGAACGGCAATGGTCGTGAAGCGGGCGCCTCTACGGGAGGAAAGCATGGGCAACTTAGATCCGTTCCGCGCCGCCGGTAATCCGTTGTTCAACGACAACAAGCTCAAGCTGGGCATCTTCGGCCCCAATTGCTCGAACGCCTGCGCAATGACTCTCGCGGAGACCAGCTTCGAGCCGACCTGGGAAAAGAACCTCGAGATCGCGCGCATTCTTGAGGCGGCCGGATTCGAATGCATGGTGCCGATCGCCCGGTGGCGCGGCTTTGGAGGGCCGAGCAACTTCAATGGCAGGTGCATGGAAACTTATACCTGGGCCGCCTCGCTCGCCGCGGTTACTGAGAAAGTCTTTTTATTTGCGACCTCGCACGTCCCGACGCTTCATCCGATTGTTGCCGCCAAGATGGCGACCACCATTGACCATGTTTCGAAGGGCCGCTTCGGGCTCAACATGGTTTGCGGCTGGTTCACGCCCGAGATGGAGATGTTCGGCGTGAAGATGATGGAGCACGACACACGCTACGAATATGCGACCGAGTGGATCGAGATTGTGGAAAAACTCTGGACGGAGCAGTGGTTCGACTACAAAGGCCAGTTCCTTACGGTGAACCAGGGATTTGCCGATCCGAAACCCTATCAGAAGCCGCGGCCAGTTCTTATCAGCGCCGGCTCCTCGCCCAAGGGGCGTGAATTCGCGGCGAAGTACTGCGATATCAGTTTCTCTGTAATCGAGAACATCGAGCAAGGCGCCAATTGGGTCAAGTCGATGAAGGAGCTCGCCTGGACAAAGCACCAACGCGAAATCGGCACGTTCACTTATTCTTACGCGGTCGTCCGGGACACTGAGAAGGAGGCCAAGGAATATTACCACTATTATGTATATGAAAAAGGAGATTGGGAGGCCGCGGATAACGTCTGCAAGATTTTCGGCGTTGAAAGCGGGTCCTACTCGCAGCAGTATTTCGATAAGTTTCGAGCCAATTTTATTGCGGGCTGGGGAGGCTATCCGTTGATCGGCACCCCGGAGCAGGTGACGGATCAGCTCCTGGAGCTGTGTCGCACCGGCGTCGACGGCACACTGGTTTCGATGGTGGATTATAACCAGGAGCTTCCATACTGGAATGAAAGGGTAATGCCTCTGCTCGAGCAGGCCGGACTCCGCAATTCTCGCCCGGCTCAGCCTAAGCCGGGCATCGCGGCCTGAGAGGAACTTGCAGCGCCTGTCGCGCTCAGGAGCAACGCATGAAGATCTTGATCAATACCACCTCGCCGTACGCGCGCATCGCCCGCATCGCATTATGGGAGAAAGGTTGCCGCGAGGCGGAGACACAGATCGTCGATCCCTGGGGGGATACGCCCGACTTGCTCGCCGCCAACCCCGCCGCGCGCGTTCCCACTTTGATCACGGATGACGGACAGGTCCTTACGGAGAGCCTGCTGATCGTGCTCTGGCTCGAGAAGACCCGGCCAGAACCATCGCTCCTCCCCGGCGATCCGACGGCCGGCCTGGCCCGGGCTGGGATCGCGATGGGTGTGATCGACGCCGCGGTTCACACCCTGATTGGCCGAAAGATCGCGGGCCCCGCCTTTGACGAGTCGCCGGTCGGGGTTCGGCGGCAACGCACGATGGCCGAGGGGCTACGGCGGCTCGATGCCGACGCTCCCGCGTTCTCG
>JAFAHH010001019.1 GCA_019237355.1 Acetobacteraceae bacterium
GCGGCCGCAACATACTGCGTACCATCCACAGCGTAGCTGATCAACCCATTGTTGAGCGCGCCCTGAGCGTCGATGCGGTTGATCAGAAATCCGGTTTTGGCATCGAGCGCGAGCGGGTTGCCGCGCACGTCGCCGGCAAAAAGCAGACCGCTCTTTGGTCGGAACGAGGCCCGCCAGCATCTGTCCGTCGGTATGATATTGCCACAGCACCCGCCCGCTTTCGCAGCCGGATCACTGACCGGTACGCCCGGCCGCCATCACTCCCGCCCGGAGAAAAGCGGAAGAGACGAACACGACGGCCATCGCCGCCCGCCGGGCCGTGCTAATCCGCCTGCACCGTGCCGGCGCGATCCTACCGCGCTCGACGCTCTGGAGTAGCAGCTCGATATCGAATCGATTGGCCACAACCAGCAACGGGCTTTCTGGGTCGGCAGCCCCCTCAATCGTGCGAAAATCGCCGGCGCGGGGTGTGGGCTTCCCGGGCGGGACCGCCTTCGGTCACTGAAACCGTGACGTTTACGGCGGGAGGCAGCCCGGTCACAACGACCTTTGTCGGAGGTGCCGCTCTGGGCGTTGCTGAACGCCGATGGGCTTCTGACCAATCCCGCCATCAAGAACGATGGCCGTCGTGAAAGGGCAGACGACGGGTCACGTGCACATCGACATCGGCGGTGGCGTGACCATTCACGCGTCGATTACCAACGAGGCAATCGATGATTTGGCATTGAAGGTGGGCGATGACGCGGTCGCGGTCATCAAGGCGTCGGATGTGATGTTAGGGAAGTAGCGCGCGCCTGCCGGCGCGAACCCCACCGGCGCTGTCCCGGGCGATCAGGGTGACGCGGTGCGGTGCTTTGGCCCTGATCCGGCCCCGCTCGAACCTGGCGGCCGCACCGCCCATTGCGCCCGGCAGGCCTCAAGCGATATGAAGGATAGAACATAACGCCGGCACGACGTCTGCCGACAAGCCGAGCATGATTGGGAGGCAACCGAGGAATGGCAGCCTTCAACGCATGAACCCGCCGCCGAACCCGTATGATGAGTTTTATTTCCGGCGGAGATCTCTAGCACGCTTCACCCTTGAAAAGGGTTTCCTGATGCGAGTCCTGCTGCTGATCTGTGTTCTGCTTGCGCCGCTGACCGCGCGTGCGCAGGAGTTGACGGTGTTCGCCGCCGCGAGCCTGACTGACGCCATGAAAGACGTTTCCACACTATGGGCTCGTGCGGGCCATCAGCCACTCCGAATGTCTTTTGCGTCCAGTTCGACATTGGCGCGGCAGATCGAGCAAGGCGCCCCGGCGAACCTGTTCGCCTCCGCGGATGAGAAGTGGATGAACTACCTAGCGGAGAAGAAACTGATCGCCCCTGGGACGCGCGAGGACCTGCTCGGCAACGACCTGGTGTTGATCGTGCCCGCCAACAAGCCACAACACGTCACCATCGGCCCTGGATTTGACTTACTGGGTCTCCTCGGCCCCAGAGGCCGGCTTGCGACCGGCGATCCGGCGCATGTCCCTGTTGGCATTTATGCCGAGCAGGCTTTGAGGAAGCTTGGTTTATGGGACAGCATCGCGCCCCGGCTCGCGCGTACAGATGACGTAAGAGCGGCACTCCTCCTGGTCGAACGCGGCGAGGCGCCCGCCGGCATTGTCTACGCAACCGATGCTGCCGTATCGAAAGCCGTGATGATCGCAGGAACTTTCCCGGCCAACAGCCACGACCCGATTACCTATCCATTCGCGGTGGTGAAGTCAGGGGACACGGCCGAAGCGCGCGCCCTGCTCGCATTCCTGGCCGGGCCGCAGGGACGCGCCGTATTCGTGCAACGCGGCTTCAAGGTCGAGTAGCCTGCTTCTCTCGCCGCAAGAGTGGATAGCCGTCCGGCTCACGTTGACCGTCGCCGCGCGCGCGGTCGGCTTCGGCCTTCCCTTGGCTGTCCTGATAGCCTGGGTGCTGGCCCGATATCGCTTTCCCGGGCGCTCCCTGCTGAACGCGCTGGTGCATCTGCCGCTGGTGCTGCCTCCCGTGGTCACGGGCTGGCTGCTCCTGATTATTTTCGGCATTCGCGGGCCTGTTGGCTCGCTGCTGGATGCGTGGTTCGGCGTCCGGCTGGTATTCACCTCGACTGGAGCCAGCCTGGCTTGCGCGGTGATGACTTTCCCGGTGATGGTGCGCTCCGTGCGCCTATCATTAGAAACGGTCGATCCCGGGCTGGAGCTGGCCGCCCGCACCCTTGGCGCCGGACGATTGGACCGGCTGTTCAACATCACCTTGCCGCTCGCCTCGCCAGGCATTCTGGTTGGCGGTATCGTTGCATATGCAACGTGCCTCGGCGAGTTCGGCGCGGTAATCACCTTTGCGGCCAATATTCCGGGTGAGACACAGACCCTGCCGCTGGCGATCTACAGCGCGCTGCAAATACCGGGGGGTGAGAAACAGGCTGCGGACCTTTCCCTTGTCTCGCTGGCGCTCGCGCTCATTGGGCTGCTGATATCCGAGTGGGCCGGCAAACGGCTCAATGCTGCACTCGGCCGATGAGCCTCGTGTTCCGGTTGCGCCATCGCTTTCCCTCGGCGCAAACGGAGATGGATATGGCGTTCGAGGTGCCTTCGCCGGGGTTAACGGTGCTGTTCGGCCCGTCGGGCGCCGGTAAGTCCACCGTTCTTTCGGCCGCTGCAGGTCTGCTTCGCCCCGACTCATGTCGGATCGAGGTCGATGGCCGGGTGCTTGCCGATACCAACTGCGGCATTTGGCTGCCGCCGGAGAGGCGGCGTGTCGGTCTCGTGTTTCAGGATTCAAAGCTGTTTCCCCACATGTCCGTCGCGACGAACCTACGGTTTGGGATGCGCCGGACCGAGCCGGGCCTTGTGGAATACAACGAAGTCGTCGAGCTTCTCGGGATCGGCGCTTTACTCGGGCGCCGGCCGCACACGCTGTCCGGTGGAGAGCGTCAACGCGTGGCGATCGGCCGAGCGCTCCTAGCCCAGCCGCATCTGCTTCTGATGGACGAGCCCTTGGCCAATCTCGATGCAGCGCGCAAAGCGGAGGTAATGCCGTATCTGACGAGCCTGAAAACGGCACTGCGCCTGCCGGTCCTGTACGTGAGTCATGCGTTAGAGGAGGCCATGCAGCTTGCGGATTCTATGGTGCTCCTCGAGGCCGGTCATGTCATGGGTTATGGCTCCATATCGGAAATCGCCGGACGCGCCGACCTTCCGCTCGCCCGGCGAGATGATGCCGCCGCGCTGCTCTTGTGTCACGTGGCCGGGCATGATCACGGCCGGGCGTTGACCCGGCTCGAGAGTGGCGAGGCGACATTTTGGGTCCCGCTGCTAGACGCTCCCGTGGGTGCTGGGTGTCGGATTCGTGTTCCCGCGCGGGAAGTGATCCTGGCCGGTAAAGCACCGGAGGAGATCAGCTTGCACAACATCGTGTCGGGCACGGTGCGCCGAGTAGCCGAAGGACCGGAGCGGCACTCGGCATTGGTGGAGATCGCCCTATCAGGCGGCGCCCTGCTGTCCCGGGTCACCTCAGATGCCATTGCTCGTCTGCGGCTGAGATCCGGAAGCTCCGTATTGGCGCTGATCAAGTCAACCTCCATCGAGGTGCTTCCGGCTTAGCCGGGCTGCGACCGATGAAACCCGGTCCGGACCGGGCGATCCCCGCCGAGCAGGTCTTGGCCAACATCCGGGCGCTCCATAAACAGCGAATAGAAGAGAACCAGTGGCCCTTGATCTGCCTCAAGGCGACCCGTGCCGCTCCTGCGATAGCGTATGGGATAGGTGGTGCAGCGAAAGCGAGAATATCAGGAGACAAGCACGCATGGATAACCGGCCGATGTCGCAAATCGTAAACCGGCGCCAGCCAGTCACGCTGCCGCCGCAAGCAACGGTGCAAGAGGCGTGCCGCGTGATGCGCGATCAGCGTATCGGGGCGATTTTGATTACCGACGAGAGCGGAAATCTACTCGGGATCTTCACCGGTCGGGACGCTGTCTGCCGGGTTGTTGCCGAGGCGCGGAACCCAGCCAGCACTGTGCTTGAGGAAGTCATGACAAGGAACCCGGACTCGATGCCGGCAGAACTGCACGCAATCGATGCCTTGCGGCTGATGTGGGATGGCGGGTTTCGGCACGTTCCGGTGACAAAGCAGGGTAGGCTTGCGGGTATCGTTTCCCGTGGCGACTTCCGCGGGCTGGAGCAAGCACGGTTGGACGAGGAGACCGGTTACTGGGAAACCTTGCGCTAGACCAAGACGAAGGCTAGCGAGGGCGGATTGAGGCTTTCCGCGGTTCCGCCTAACAAGAACACAGCTCCAGCTAAGCGGCTTCCCGAAGCGGGGCAATCTGGACCGCGTAGCCCAGCTTCTGGAGCCGGCAAAGGTTGCCGTAGTTGTTGGTGCCCGTAACCGCCAAGGCGAAAACGGGCCGCCCGTTTTTGAGCTGCCAGCCGTTCCGCAAGTCGGGAGCTATATCACGTGCACCAATTTGCAGCCTGCCGGCGAGGACTTAATCGTTCGGCGTGTTGAGTGGCGGCTGTCCCAGCCCGCAACAGAACAGGGCTTGGATGCAAAACCGGGTTCGCTGTTCGATGTCCTCCTTTTTTGCGATCGGGTTGACCCCTCAGCCAAGGCGTTCGATCCGGATGTCATGCTGCGCAGCTGGCTTGCGGCATTCCCACACAGTCCGGAGCAGGTTCGTGATCTGATGCGAAAGTTTTTCAACTCGCTGGGCGGCGGGAGCGGGTCAAGGGGAGCTGGAGGCGAATGGAGCTGAGTCCTCCGCTTTGGCCTCTCTGGCATTGGTCCTGTTGGGCCCATTGGGCAAAGCAGCTTATTCCGATAAAGCAATATAGCTAATCGAGTTTCAGGTGAGGGGATAAGCTGGGCCGGCACGCACCCCCAGCCCGCGTTGGCCACATGGACGGGGCGGTGGGCCGGAGGTGTGCTCGGCACCCAGAATGGGATCGATACCCTACCGTAGGGTTGGAGCGTGATCGCCAGGTGGCGCCGCTGGTTTTGGGGGCGACCGAAAAACGAGGTAAGAAAGAATCAACCTAAATCCGGCGGTTGGGCCTGAATTGGGTCGGATATTTC
>JAFAHH010001076.1 GCA_019237355.1 Acetobacteraceae bacterium
TCAAATCAAACCTCTAGAAGTCTGCCTGCTGAAAAAGGAAGGCCGGGCTCTGCCCTGGACCCGTCATGGGGGGAGCATGCTGTTCGCATGACGGGGCCGAAAGGCCCAGACCCCATCCACTAAGGGATTGGATTGCAAAGGCTCTGCCTTCTGGGGTCCAGGGGCAAAGCCCCTGGCCTTCTTTCGTTGCTTTACGGACGGCCGACTTCAACGCTTTTTCCGCAGGCTGCTAGACTTCTGTTTAACACCATCCCTATAATCGGATCTAAGACCAAATCCTTGCAATGCCAATGTGGTGGGACGCGGCGTGACCCCGTACCGGGCGCTCGTCCGCGCCACCTATGGGGAGCAGCCGTGATCAAGAATTTCATTTCATCGCGCCGCAAGGTTCTCGCTGCGACGGCCGCCAGCGGCGTGGCCGCGGTCGCGGCAACTGCACGCTCAGCCTCGTTCGGAAATCCAGATGAACCGCCCGAGGGCGCGGTCAATACGAAAGGCAATCCTTCGAGCACAAGCGACCCCGGCCCCAACAACCCAGCGCTTTCGAATCAATTTCCTACCGCCTTTTCCCCGCCGGCAACCAATGTCGGCAGCCTGCCGATGTTCTGGGCCTCATTCAACAACGCGCCGCGGCGTATCCAGAACGGCGGCTGGGCGCGCCAAGTCACGCAGTTCGACTTCCAGGTCTCCGAGCAAATCGCCGGGGTCAATATGCGGCTCACTCGCGGCGGCATCCGCGAACTGCATTGGCATCAGGCAGCCGAATGGGCCTATGTCACTTATGGCACCTGTCGCGTGACGACGATCGACCAATTCGGCCGTGCGAATGTGGAGGATGTGCATGAAGGCGGGCTCTGGTATTTCCCGGCCGGCATGCCCCATTCCCTGCAAGGCATCGGCGAGGACGGCTGCGAGTTCATCCTTTGCTTTGACGATGGCAAGGCGACCGAATTCATTACACTCCTCGTCACGGACTGGGTTGCGCATACACCACCGGAAGACCTGGCGCTCAATTTTGGCGTTCCTGCCGAAACGTTCAGCAAGATTCCCCTTCATGATCTCTACATCTTCCAGGGAGAGCTGCCCGGGCCGATCGAGGCTGACCAGCAGCAGGCCCAGGGAGATGCTGGGCCCCCGCCATTGCCATCCACGTTCCAACTCAGTGAGGTCGCCCCGACCCGGCAGACCAAGGGTGGGTCGGTAAGGGTCGCCGATAGCAGCAACTTCAAGGCTTCGAAGACAATCGCCGCATCGCAAGTCACGATTCATCCCGGAGGGATGCGGGAGATGCATTGGCATCCCAATGCCGATGAATGGCTCTACATCATTGCCGGTGAGGGGCGGGCGACGGTGTTCAACACTGGGCCCAATGTGTCATCGCAGAACTTCCGAGCCGGCGATATCGGATATGTGAAAAGAAACTATGGACATTACCTCCGCAACACCGGGAACACCGATCTCGTTTACCTGGAAGTGTTTCGGAGCTCCTATTTCGCCGACATCTCGCTCTCGGACTGGCTGACCCACACGCCGCCTGCCCTTGTGGCGCAGCACTTCAATATCGATCCGAAGGTCATTGCCCAGTTCCCACGCAACAAACCCGTGATCGTGCCGGTTTGATACCCCCTGTGACCCCATTCTTTAGAGCGCGATGGCTTGAGGCGGACTCGGGTTTCCCAATTCGCGAGCACCGGGTCCCATTTTGCGCGGCAAAATGGGGGGCCGGATTGGGGTCCCGGTCGTCGGAAAGCCTGAATCGCGCTCTGGAAACCAAAACCTTAGAGCATGATGACTTCGCGTGAAGTCATCATCCTCTAGCGCTCGGAGCCGATAATGAGCAGTCACCCCCGCGTTCCCGGCCATGCCGATCCCGGTCGGTCAACAATGGTGACCCGGCGGCATGCATTGCTGCCCTCGACTGCCTTGCTCCTGGTCGCGCCAGAGACACGCGCCGAGATCTTGCCAGGGGGCACCGGAATGCCTTGGCGGCCTTTCGCCGGGCACCCACCCGAGGTGGTCAAGCCGGGCCCATGGGTGTTCTTCACGCCCGAGGAAGGCGCCGCCGTCGAAGCTTTGGTCGACCGGCTGATCCCGCCCGACCCGGAGACCCCAGGCGGAAAGGATTGCGGTTGCGCGGTTTTCATCGACCGTGAGTTGGCTGGCGGCTACGGCACTGCAAGCGGCATCTACATGAGTCCGCCGTTCCTGCCGGCAACTCCAGAGCAGGGGCTGCAGGCGCCTTTGGCGCCAGCGCAGTTTTACCGAAGCATGCTCGCGGCTCTCGACCAATTCTGTCGCGCTGCCTACGCCGGGAAGACGTTCGCGCAGCTTCCAGATGGCGAGAAGGACCAGATTATCACCCGGATGGAAGACGGGTCCTTGCAACTGCAGGGCACCGTGGCGAAGCCGTTTTTCGAAATATTGCTGCGAGATACGCGTCAAGGCTTTTTCGCCGACCCCGTCTACGGCGGCAACCGTGACATGGCGGCATGGAAAATGATCGGCTTCCCGGGTGCCCGTTATGACTATCGTGACTGGGTTGAGCGCCACAACGAGCGCTATCCGCACCCGCCCATCAGCATTGCTGGGGGCTAACAAAGGGTCGCTGCTGCGGCCAAGAATGCAGCGCGACTGGGGGATTAAGCAATGGCGACAAAGCTGCCGGCAACAGACGTCGTGACCATAGGGTTGGGCTGGACCGGCTCGATCGTCGCCAAATCCATGACCGATGCAGGTTTGAGGGTCGTCTCAATCGAACGCGGCCCGTGGCGGGATACCGCGACCGATTTTCCTCCCTCCTATTCACCGGACGAACTGCGTTATGCGTTGCGGCTTGATTTGTTCGTGCGGCCCGCACAGACGACGATTACGTTCCGCAACCGGCCAGATCAAACGGCGCTACCAATACGCGAATGGGGTGCCTTCCTACTGCCGAATGGGGTTGGCGGCGCCGGGGTGCATTGGAATGGCCAGACATGGCGCTTCTTGCCGACCGATTTCGTGCTGAAGACGCACCTGACCCAACGTTACGGCGCAAAATTCCTCCCGGATGACATGACCATCCAGGACTGGGGTGTCACGTACGACGAACTCGAGCCCTATTATGACAAGTTCGAATATTTGTGCGGGACATCTGGAACTGCTGGAAACCTGAAGGGGCAGATTCAGCCGTTCGGCAATCCGTTCGAGGGGCCGCGCTCGCGACCCTATCCGACGCCGCCGCAAAAACAGCCTTATGGGCCCGTGCTATGGGCCGAGGCGGCAAAAGAGATGGGGTATCAGCCATTCCCGCAACCATCCGGCAATCTGTCGCAGGCCTATACTAATCCGGACGGCATCACCCTCGGCCCGTGCACCTTTTGCGGTTTCTGCGAACGGTTCGGCTGCGGCAACTACTCGAAGGCCAGCCCGCAAACGACGATTTTGCCCCTGTTGATGCGGCGCGAAAACTTCGAAGCACGCACGGAGTGCGAGGTGACGCGAATCAATCTTGACAGCACCGGCAAGCGCGCGACCGGGGTCACCTATGTCGATTCGCAAGGCCGCGAGTGGGAACAGCCGGCCGAAATAGTCTTTCTATGCGCATTTCAGATGTTCAATGTACAACTGCTGCTGCTTTCCGGCATCGGCCGGCCCTACGATGTCAGCACCGGCAAGGGCGTAATCGGGCGTAACTACTCCTACCAGGTTACCTCCAGCGTACAGGCGTTCTTTGACAACAAGATCTTCAACACCTTCATTGCCAGTGGCGCCATCGGAATGATCATTGATAATTACAACGGCGATAATTTCGACCATGGTCCGCACGGGTTCGTAGGCGGGGGCTACATGGGGATGAATCAGCCCAACGCCCGCCCGATCGAAATGACCCCGACGCCGCCGGGCACGCCGAAATGGGGAGCCGCATGGAAAAAGGCCGCGCGCGATAACTATCTCAGCACCATCGTGGCGGACACCCATGGAAGCTGTTATAGCTACCGCGACTGCTATCTCGATCTCGATCCAACATATAAAGACCGGTTTGGCCGTCCACTGATGCGGCTGACTTTCGACTTTCACGACAACGAGCTTAAAATGTCGCAGTTTCTGACCGATCGGCTCGCCGAAATCGTCCAGCGGATGGGGCCGCGGCAGATCGTCAAGCTGCCGCGGGTCGGCCATTTCAACGTCGTACCATATCAGACCACGCATACCTGTGGTGGTGCGATCATGGGCGCCGATCCGGCCACCAGCGCGCTCAACCGTTATCTGCAAAGCTGGGACGTGCACAATCTGTTTGTGATGGGCGCGACGGCGTTCCCGGAGAATGCTGGCTACAATCCCACGGACACAGTCGCGGCGCTCACCTACTGGTCGCTCGATGCAATCCATAAGCAATACCTAAAGAATCCTGGGCCGTTGGTGCCCACATGAGGAGCGGTGCTTTGCGGCTAGCACTTCCCGCCCTCGCCCTCGTGCTGATCGTCAGTATGGCGGCGCGCGCGCAGACCCCGAACAAACAATCATTCGAGGTCATCGAGCATGGGCGCTACATGGCCACCGCTGCCGACTGCACGGCCTGCCACACGGTGAAAGGCGGCCAGCCGTTTGCCGGAGGAGGCGCCCTTGAGACCCCGTTTGGCGTTCTGCTCGCGCCGAACATCACGCCAGATCTGCAAACGGGAATCGGCGGCTGGACTGACGATGCATTTGTCAACGCGGTGCAAAACGGCATTGGGCACGGCGGCATTTATCTCTACCCCGCCATGCCATACACGTATTATTCGAAAATGACCCGCGCCGATGTGATTGCGATACGCGCCTACCTCGACACGGTGCAGCCTGTCCATAACCGGGTGGTTGCGAACCAATTACCGTTTCCCTTCAATCAGCGCGAGACGATGGTAGGCTGGAATGCCCTGTATTTTAGGCCCGGCGATTTCAAGCCTGATCCCAGCCAGTCAGAGGAATGGAACCGGGGCGCCTACCTGGTCGAGGGAGCAGAACATTGCGGCTTGTGCCACACGCCGAAGAACGCGATGGGGGGAGACGAAGGCGGGCGGGCAATGCAAGGTTCGGCGCTCCAGAACTGGTATGCTCCCGACCTGACTGGCAACCGTCACGCCGGCCTCGGCGATTGGACGGTTGATGACATCGTGCTCTATCTCAAGACCGGACGAAACCGCTACGATATTGCCTCTGGACCGATGGCGGAGGCAGTAACGAACTCTACGTCGCACCTGACCGATGCCGACCTACGGGCGATGGCAGTATACTTAAAGAGCCTGCCGCCAGGTGGGCGCGCGGCGCCGCAGCCGATTTCTGACCAGGATCCCGCCATGCAACATGGGCGTGCGATCTACGATAACCAGTGCGCCGCCTGCCATGGCGGGGGAGGCCAAGGCATTGTGGGGCTGTTCCCGCGCCTCAGTGCAGCCCCCCTCGTGCAACAGGAACAGGCCGCCAGCCTGATCCGTGTGGTGCTGGAGGGCTCGCGCGCTGTCGCCACCGCAGGGGCTCCCACCGGCCCGGCGATGCCATCCTTCGCCTGGCAGCTTCCCGATGCTGACATAGCGGATGTCATCACCTACATCCGCAATGCTTGGGGCAATGCTGCACCCGCCGTTTCGGCAAACGATGTCGGTAAAATGAGGCAGGCCCTGCATCGGGAGGCTCAGCAGGCGCCATGAGACTCTGCCATGGCAGTTAAGGAGGGCGTGAGATGATCAGAGCAATGGGTATTATTCAAGTGATCCTGATTGCTTCGACGACCGTCGTTCTTGCGCAAGGCAATCCGACGCAGCCTGGGCCGCAAGGCTC
>JAFAHH010000135.1 GCA_019237355.1 Acetobacteraceae bacterium
GCCTCTGCTGCGCCGTAACCGCCGGCGAGCTGTCGCCCGATTCGCTTCCGGGCGCATCCGGCTGCCCTTCAGCATCTGCAACGCCAGAGGCCGATGCCCGCCGCCCACGCCGCTTGGCAACCAGCTCCGCACCCCGCCCGATCGCCAGCATCCGGCACAACGGCCGCAGGATCCGTCCCGCTTGCGGCACCTCCGCGACCAGCGCCGCCATCTCGGGGTCGGCCAGCAAATACTGCAACTGACTGCCATAGACCGTCGCCCCCGGTACAAGCCGGATCAGCCAGCCAAACCCACCCGGCAGCCGAGGCGGAGGCAGGCCCTCCAGCCGGGGCAACTCAAGATCCCGCTCAGCCCGCCCGCGCGCCGCCGGCGCCGGCGGAAGCCGGCCGGAGCGGACCGCCGCTACTAGCGCCTCAAACCGGGAAGCCAGGCGGCCCAGCCGCGCCCAGGCTACAAAAAGTACCGCGACAGCCGACCGCTCCTTGGCCATATGCGCGGCCACCACGCTGCGTAGCCCTGCTATGATGAGGGCCAGGCGATCCGAAAGGCCGGGTGGGAGGGGAGGAGGGGTCCAGGTCACGAACGTAACGTGAACACAATCCACGGTCGCTGTCAAGAAAAAGCTTAGACTAAAGCGCGATGACTTGGGGGATCGTCGGAAAGCGTGAATCGCGCTCTCGGCCAGATTCTAGAGCCCATGGTCGGGATGTGCTCTCGCGTCGTCAAGTTTGGCGCTTTCCCGACCAGTTAGTCGCGTACGTTAGAGCCAGCGCTCTCGTTATCGCTTCGCCCGATTGGCCGTCCCATTCGGGAGCTGAACCGGCGAATGCACGAAAGGTGCACCAACCAGGCAATAGTCGGTCCGGACATACCGTCTATCATCCGCATAGAGGCGCACTGACCTGACCTTGAATCCTTGTCGGTTCCGATGCTCAATCACCGTATAAGTCCCGTAGTTGAAGTTCGGCATTTCACGAAGAGGAGGGGTTAACTTGCCAGCGGGATAGACACTGAATGGCAGATCCAGCGCAGAAACATTTACGAAACGGGTGCCCTGGTAAATCGTGTCCTTGAAACCGTGGCGGTGGCCGAATAGGTGCATCTGCACGCCAGGAAAGAACTCTCTAAACCGTGATATCCGCTCGTGGGTAACCACAATAATTCGCTCGGCATCGTGATCGAGTGTATCGACCACGCGGGCAAGCCGGGCGCAATTCTTCGCGAAAACTTACCTGTACGCTCCCTCATATCGGCCAAGTAACGTTCGTAATCCGCAAACAGTATACCCGTTTGATCGTCCTTGGGCGGTTCTCCCGCAGCGCGGTGTAATACCGGGCAAGGATGGCCGTGTGCTTCGTTCTGACCTCATGCTCCAAGCCTTGCGCAATCGGGTTCTGCCCCCGGCCCATGTCGCGTCCAATGATAACAACATCGAAGGGGGCCCTCTCCAATTCGCCTAAGCGGCGCACAGCTTCAATGTTGTTGTGAATATCCGAAAGTGCCAGCAGTCGCATTCGTTGTCAGTCCATCATTCTTCGTCAGCCGGTCCTGACAACCCACTCTCCGGTGGGCTTGAGCAGCATTCTCCGCGAACGCGCCCTGGGCATGCAAGAAGACGCCGCCTATCGCCACCTGACCTACGCCGCAAGCCTCCGCCGGATACTGACGGGCTACAGGATGCGCTCGGGCTTGAGCCAGCCATCTTGCAGCCGGCAAATCCCGATGACCCGCTCCCCCGCCATCGCGCGGGCCCACCCGCCGTTCGGATCGGCTTGCCGTGGAATCCGGCCCATGAGCGTAACCAGACTGACCGGCTGACCCTGCTTAAGCCCAGCGGCCTCGGCCTCGGTCAGGGGCAGCGCCGGGAAATCCGCCAACGCGGTCGCAACGGGAAGCAAAAGGTCCGGAAGGGCCGAGGGCGCATCCTCGCTCGCGGTAACTCTCTCCAGAGGGATCGCGTGTTGCTCCAGAAATGGCCCAACCCGAAGCCTCCGCAGGGCCGCGATATAGCCCACGGTTCCACAGGCCGCAGCGAGGTCCCGGGCGAGGCTGCGCATATACACCCCCTTGCCGCTTTGCACCTCGAAGACGGCGTGGTCCGGATCGGGCCGCCTAACCAACTCGAACCGATCCACCCGGGCCGGGCGCGGCTCCAAAACGGCCGGCCGCCCACCGCGGGCGAGATCGTAAGCGCGCTCCCCGCCGACCTTCACGGCCGAGAAGGTGGGCGGGATCTGCATGATTTCGCCCCGGAACGCCGCAAGCGCCGCTTCCACCTGAGCATCTGTCGGGCGGACATCGGAAACGCCGATGCAGTGCCCATCCGCATCGTCCGTATCGCGCGCCTCGCCGAAGCGGAGGGTGAAGCGGTAAAGCTTGGTCCCATCCATGACATACGGCACGGTTTTGGTGGCCGCGCCCAGGGCGATGGGCAATATCCCAGTCGCGAGTGGGTCGAGCGTGCCGCCATGACCGGCCTTCTGCGCATCGAGGGCCCGGCGCACGCGGTTGACCACATCGGTCGAGGTCAACCCCGGCGGCTTATCGATAACCAGCCAGCCGTCGATGGGCCGGCCACGCCGGCGGCGGCGCATGGCGGACTCTCCCCCAAGGCGTGGGCCTATACTCCTGGTTCCATCAGCGAGGCGGGGGCGGGTTCGATCAGTTCGCCACCCCCACCCGCCTTCACCGCAAATAACGCAAGTGCGCGCCGAACGTGCCCGTCGGGCAGCAGCGCGAGCAGCCCGTCGGCGCCATTATAGCCTTGCGGCTGAGCCAAAGCGGTTACCGAAAAGCCGCCAGTATCGGTTGCCGCCACCCTGGCTATGGCTGCGGCGTCGTAAGCAAGGTCAGCAAGGCCTGGCGCTGGACCGCCGTATTTGGCCCGGTACGCCGCATCGAATTGGTTACGCGCCGCCGGGTCGGGCGCCGCGTACCAGGCCTCGGCGACTTGGCCAGATCCGCTGGAAGGTGCGGCCCAAAGCGCCGGACCCATGATCTGAACCTCAGGGTGCGCAATGTTGTGGGACTTCAGGAGTGATGCGATCTCGGCAAGTCTTCCACCAGTGTCGGCAAGAACCAAGCCATTGAAGGGAGGCGGCGCGGGTGGTGGCGAGGGCGGCTGCTCAGTGCTTGGGGCCTCGGCGCCGGGCGGCGGGGGCGGGCTGCCCTCGCTTCCCGGAATACCTGGCTCAGCAGGCCCCAACAAACCCCGCAGCGCGGCGGCGACAGACTGGGTACCCGGACGGTAAGTTTGGATCGCGGGCGGGGGTAAACCGGCGAGGCCGGCATTTTGGACCAAGGCCTCACTCATCGCCCGGCCGAACTCGTTCTCCGGAAACAATCCCGCAAGCTCAGTTCGGCCGCGGGTTTGCGCCGCGCTGACCAGCCGCCGGACTTGCTGGCCGGGTGTAATGCCGAGAACCCACACGCCCGGCTGGGCCTGAGCAGCATCGTTGCTGAATGCGAGCACCCCTACCCCTGCCCGCCGGGCAATCGGCGCGACCGCCGCCGTTTCTGGGCCCGTCAATGGACCTAGGATCAACCCATCCCCGGCAGCCAGCGCTTCGTGGGCGGCACGGGCAGCCCCCTCGGGCGTGCCCCTAGTATCTCTCGGATCAAGGCTCGGATTGCCAGGTCCTCCCAAAGCGAGTTGCGCCGCCTTCAACATTGCTTGCGCAAGCTGGGGGCGTGGCCCGCTTAGAGGGAGCAGAATGGCCACCCTCGGACCCGGTGGGGGAGCGTTTGGCGGTAGAGGGCCCGGAGGCGGCGCATACTGCGGATAAGGCGCACCATAGGGCCCGGGTGGGCCAGGGAGGACCTGGCACGCCGCCATCCCCAGGGTGCTAATCAGGAGCACGAATGCCCGGCGAAGCATCGCATCCTCCGTCCAAAAATTCCGAAAGCGGCTTCCCCGAGCCGCCTTGCGGACTTGTGCTGGTTTCCACGCCAATCGGCAACCTTCGAGACCTTACGCCTCGGGCACGCGATGCGCTTCAGGCCGCCGATTTGGTGCTGTGCGAGGATACGCGCCGCACCCGCAAGCTGCTGGCCGCACTTGGGATTGAAGCGCGGCTTAGATCCTTGCACGATCATAATGAGGATCAGCGCATTCCCGAAGTGCTCGATTTGCTGCGCCAGGGAAAGCGCGTGGCCCTGGTCTCTGATGCCGGCACGCCTCTCATCTCCGATCCAGGGTACCGGCTGGTTCGGGCCGCGATTGCGGAGGAGCTTCCGGTTGGCGCGGCCCCGGGGGTGAATGCCGCGGTGGCGGCGCTGGCGTTATCGGGGTTACCCCCGCTGCCCTTCCTAGTGTTGGGCTTTCCCCCGCCCCGGCCAGGGCCGCGCCGGGCTGGGTTCGAACGAATTCGGGCCGCTGAGCGCGCCGGGCTTTCCGCCACCTTGATTTGGTATGAAGCGCCGCATCGCCTGGCCGAAACATTGGAGGACATGGCGCTGGTATTCGGCGACCGCCCAGCCGCCGTCGCCCGGGAGCTGACCAAGCAGTTCGAGGAGGTTCGCCGGGGGACCCTGCCCGCGCTGGCCGCCCATTATGCCGCCTCCCCGGCTCGCGGCGAGGTCACCCTGCTTGCCGGGCCGGCTTCGGATGATGCTCCCGGGCTGCAGGACCTGGATGAGGCATTGCGGCAGGCGCTGGCGGCGCACAGCCTACGCGACGCCGCGGCGCTCGTTTCGGCGGCGCTGCGTTTGCCGAAGAAACTGGTGTATGAGCGGGCCTTGGGTTTGCAAACTCCCATTCGAAGGCAACAGGAATGATCCGGTTGTTAAACCGCGCGGCGCCTTCAGCTAAGGTACTCGGCGATGCTGCGCCAGGCTGAACGCGCATTGGGCGGGGTCGCCGATCCACTAACCCTGGGCGATGGCGCGGGAGCAAGAGGGAGCCATGAAATGACCGGCCCATCAGGCATAAGGCGGGGCTTCTCTCAATCACATAACCCGGCCGAAGCCGTGCGCGAGTTGCATGCGCAAATCGCCCAACCTGATCCCGGCCTTGTCGTCTTCTTCTGCTCAGCCAACTACAATCTCGATTCGCTGGCGACCGAAATAGCGCGGCACTTCCCGCGCGAGCATACGATTGGCTGCACAACGGCCGGCGAAATCACCCCGATCGGGTATCTGGACCATTCCCTTACCGGATTTAGCATTCCGGCTGCCGAATGCTGCGCCGTCGCCGAGATCATCCCCGAGATGTCGGCGTTTCGAATGCCCCGCGGACATGGGGCGGCGGAGGCGGCGGTAACTGCCCTCGCACGGCTTGGCCACAGCGTTGACCAGAAGCAAACTTTCGCCATGCTACTCAGCGATGGCCTGTCTACCAACGAAGAAGCGCTGCTTGCATCCATTCACGAGCGCATCGATAACATTCCCCTCGCCGGTGGTTCAGCGGGTGATGGGCTGCGCCTCAAACAAACCTTCGTCTATCATGGCGGCCGTTTCCATCAGAATGCAGCGCTGTTGGCGCTTGTGAATATCCAGCACCCCTTCAAAATTGTGAAATGCCAGCACTACACCGGCTCAAACATCAGGATGGTGGTGACCGCCGCCGACCCGGCCAAGCGCATCGTCCATGAGATCAACGCGGAACCCGCGGCCCAGGAATACGCGCGGATCGTTGGCGTCGATGTCGCGGCGCTGACCCCGATGATGTTTGCCGAATTCCCCGTGATGGTGCGGCTTGGCGGGGATTACTTCGTCCGCTCCATCCAGAAAACGAATCGCGATGGAAGCTTAACCTTCTTCTGTGCGATCGATGAAGGGGTTGTGCTTACCCTGGCGCAGCGCGAAGACATGATCGAAAATCTGGAGGCATTTTTCCAGGACATCCGTCAGGAGATGGGGCCGCCGCAGCTCGTAATTGGATTTGACTGCATCTTGCGCAGCCTGGAGGCCGAGATGCGGCAGGTCAGGCACCGGGCCAGCCGTATCCTGGCCGCCAACAACGTAATCGGTTTCAGTACTTACGGCGAGCAGTTCACGGCAATGCATGTCAATCAAACCTTCACTGCCGTCGTGATCGGTAAGGATCGCGCGAGATGACCCATAGCCTGCAGCCCACTGAACCCGGCCAGCATCACCGCCTCGAAGAAGAAAACCGCAAGCTCCGGAGAATCAACAAGGTGTTGATGGACCGCATGGAGCGCGATGCGGATGCGCAACGAGGGAACGCCTACTCGCTGTTTCAAACCGCCATCACCCTCGAGAGCAAGGTAGCCGAACGAACGACCGAGCTGACCCGGCTGACGCACCGGCTGATGCACGAGATTTCTGAAAGGCGTGCTGCTGAGGAAGCGCTGAAGGTGGCGAAAGCCGAGGCTGAGCAGGCCAATTTGAGCAAAACGAAGTTCCTGGCTGCCGCTAGTCACGATCTGCACCAGCCGCTGAACGCCGCCCGCCTGTTTCTCGGTGCGCTGACCGATGAAGTCCGGAGCGATAGGGCGCTGGAGCTGATCGCCCGGGCTGACGCGGCGATGGAGACCGTGGGTGAGCTGCTCAGCGCGTTGCTTGATATATCGAAGCTCGACGCGGGCGTTTGGCCCGTCAAGCGCTCCGATTTCGCAATCGGGCCGCTGCTGGAACGGCTCGGGCAGGAGTACAGGCCGCAGGCCGAGGCGCTCGGGCTCGAGCTGCGCATCGTGCCGAGCAGCGCCCTCGGCTACACCGATCGCCATCTGCTCGAGCGCATACTCCGTAATCTGATCAGCAACGCCATCCGCTACACGGAAAGCGGCCGCATTCTTATCGGCTGCCGGCGCCAGCAGGGAGGCTTTCGGATCGGGGTATGGGATACCGGGATCGGCATCGCGGAGGCTGACCGCGCCAGGATCTTCGAAGAGTTTCAGAGGCTTGGCAACGAGCCGCGCCGGCAAGAGAAGGGCCTGGGACTCGGACTGGCCATGGTTGGGCGGATCGCCACGCTGCTCGATTTGCAACTCGGAGTCCGCTCTCGCCTAGGCCATGGGTCCAGCTTCGCCGTGGGCGTTCCCCGTGGCTCTGAAACGGCGGCCACAGCAACAACGCACACTGCGCCCCCGCTCTTATCGCCGGCCTCACTCGCCGGACGAAATATCGTAATTATCGAAAACGACGAGCAGATCCGGGAAGCGCTATGCACTTTGCTCGAATCCTGGGGATGCACCGTGAGCGCGGCCCCATCCAGCTTGGCGGCATTAGCCGAAGTCAGGGGGCTGGCGCGCTTCCCCGACTTGATCATTGCCGACTATCGCTTGGATCATGAGCTCGGAACCGAGGCGATCCACCGGTTCCGGGCCGAGTTTGGCAGCCTTTTGCCGGCCCTTGTAATCTCGAGCGATCGCTCGCAGGAGCTTAAGGCCGAGGCGGAATCGCTCGGCTTCGGCTTTCTCCCCAAGCCCACGCCGCCGGCCAAAATGCGGGCCATGGTTAGCTTCTTGTTGCGGCGCCCGGCCAGATGATACTGGCCCTCGTCCGTTTACGGATGACCTCGCCTGAAAGCGACGATGGCTTGGGCGCGGGTCGAAACGCGCAGTTTGCGCATCACCGCCGTCATGTGCGCTTTGACGGTCATCTCGCTGATCCGCAACTCGCGCGCGATTTCCTTATTGGCTTTACCGCGGGCCAGGAGCGAAAGGACCGCAACCTGACGCGGTGTCAGCGGTCCGGACTCCTCTTCTGCACAATGGGCCACTGGCGCCGCGGGCTGCATATGAACGAGCAGCTCGCCAGGCACGTATATACCCCCCGCGAGGACGGTTTGCAGCGCCGCCGCGATGAGCTCCTTCGACGACGTTTTCGGGATGTATCCTGCTGCACCGCAAACCATCGCTTGCCGGACCGTCGCCGGGTCTTCGAGCAAGGAGATGATGACGATCGGAACCGCCGGTACGGCATTCCGCAGCGCAGCCAGCTCTGACAGCCCATCAGCGCCGGGCATGAAGAGATCGAGCAAAATCAGATCGAGATCCGGCTCGGCTCCTGCAACACCGAACACCTCGTCGTGCGTTCCCGCTTCCCGGCACAGGAAATCCTGCCCTCGTTCACCGAATAGGCGGCTTACGACGCTTTTGAGAGCATCCCGGAACAGCGGATGGTCGTCGGCGATCAGCACCTTCGCCATAGCAGGTCCCCATAGCAGGTCCCGTGGCAACGTCCCCATCGTTTGCGCCCGCCAATGTAGGGTCAGGGGCACCGGGACCGTCATCTGCGCTGCGAGCCGGGATCCGCCATAGGTCGCACGCGATCGGGTCCTGGCTACGACCTGTGGATCATATCCAAAAGCGATTCGAAATGTCAAAACTCGTGCTAATGCCGGTCCAAGACGAACAAGGGGGGAAAGTCGGGTGACAAGCAAGCGAAACTTCTGGCTCAGCACCGTTTTTCTTACGCTCGGTGCCGTTGGCGCTATTTCGGCCCCGGCGCGGGCTAATGACTCGATCACCCAAGCCGTAGTCGACCCAAATGAGTGGGCGACTTCTGGCCGGGATTACAGCAATACCCGTTTCAGCCCGCTCAAGCAGATCAACCCGCAAAATGTTTCCCAGCTGAAGCTGGCTTACGCCTTCTCACTCGGCTCCCTACGCTCGAACGAATCCACACCGATTGTCGTTGGCGACACGCTATATGTGTCGACCTCGTGGGGGCCGAAATACGTTTATGCCCTGGACGCCAAGACCGGCCAGAAAAAATGGCAGTACGAGCCAGACATTCCCGATGATGTAATGCAGTATGGCTGCTGCGACGTGGTGAATCGCGGCGTGGCCTACGCCGATGGGAAGATCTTCGTCGGCCGCCTCGATGGCTATCTCGCCGCCGTCGACGCCAAATCCGGCGAGGAAGTGTGGGCCACGCAAGTGGTGGACTACAAGCAGGGGTCGGTGATCACGTCGCCCCCGCTGGTCGTAAGAGATCGCGTCATTATCGGCTTTGGCGGTGGCGAGTATGGCGCACGGGGCAGCTTACAAGCCTACGATATCAACAGCGGCAAGCAGGTTTGGAAGACCTGGACCATACCCGGGCCGGGCGAACCCGGAAACGACACATGGAAAGGCGACAGCTGGCAACACGGCGGCGGCGTGGTTTGGCTAATCGGCTCGTACGATCCCAAAACAAACACGGTATTCTACGGCACCAGTAATCCAAGTCCGTGGAACGCAGCGGTCCGCAGCACTGGCACCAGCGATTACGGCAACCTACGCAACCTCTACACTTCGAGCACGCTCGCGATCGACCCCGATACTGGAAAGATCAAATGGTACCTCCAAAGCACCCCAGAGGATGCTTGGGATTATGATGGCGTGAACGAAGCCGTTCTGGCCGATCTCAACATCAATGGCCAGGCCGTGCCCGCTATGATGAAGGCGGACCGCAACGGGTTCTTCTATGTCGCCAACCGTGAAAGCGGAAAATTAATATCAGCCGAGAAGTTCGTGCCGACGACCTGGGCCGAAAAGATCGACATAGCGACCGCCAAACCGGTCGAGGTACCGGATAAGCGCGCGAGCATAGGCCATCCCGCAAAGGGCATTTGCCCGAACTTGATCGGCGGCAAGAACTGGCAGCCGATGTCGTACAGCCCCGAGACCGGCCTCGTCTATATCCCATCCAACAATATCTGCATGAACTGGTCCGTCAGTGAGGTGAACTACCGCCGAGGGGTGTTTTACCTCGGGGCCGAGTTCCCCACGTTTCCCGGTCCGGGCGGCTATCTAGGCGAGATCATGGCCTGGGACCCGGTCGCTCAGAAAAAGGTGTGGGGCGTTAAAGAGGATCTGCCGTTCAACGGCGGAACGCTGGCCACCGCGGGCGGCCTTGTTTTCTACGGTAACATCCAAGGGCTCTTCAAGGCTCTCGACGCCAAGTCTGGCCAGGAACTGTGGAAGGTCAGCCTCGGATCCGGCGTTGGCGCGGGCCCAATAAGCTTTGCTGTCGACGGCAAGCAATATGTCGCGGTTGTAGCCGGCCGTACCGTATCAACGGCGGCTTTCATGGGTGAGATTGGAAACCGGATTGTTGCCGCGACACCCGAGGGCGGAACCTTGTTCGTCTTTTCGGAATGATGCAGAAACGAGAACAGAAGGCGGATTCGGGGGCAGCCATGATCAGGAATATACGATCGGGCCCGCAACAACGGGACCGGGATGACCATTCGGCTCTGCATTCGGTTCGCCCGGAAATCGGCAAGCTCTTGGGTTGGGCGGCCGCCGCGCTGCTGCTGGCCTCCCTCGGCCCGGGCCATGGCGCGGCTGCGCAACAAACCCCCAAACCTTTGCGCCTATGCGCTGACCCAACCAACCTGCCATTCAGCAGCGCCGATCCGAAGGTTCCGGGTGTGTACCTTGAGATCGGCGAGGCGATCGGCCGGGCCATGGGACGTCCGGTCGAACCGGTTTGGAACCTAACCTACTTCGGCAAGCGCGCGCTGCGAACGACGCTGCTCGCCGGGAAGTGCGATGCGGCCATCGGCTTGCCCCAGGATCCGGATTTCATGGGACCTAAACTTACTTTTTCAAAGCCTTTCCTGCAGATCGGCTATGCGCTCGTGGTCCCGAATGCGAGTGTCGTGGCCAGCCTCGATGATCTGAAAGGCCGGCGCGTTGCTGTGCAATTCGCCACCACGCCCCAGAACCTGCTTGCCTATCGGGATGACATCACCACGGTAACCGTGCGAGAGCCGGAAGATGCTATGCAGGCGCTGGCTGCAGGCCAGGCCGACGCAGCTTTCATTTGGGGTCCGGTCGCCGGTTACGTGAACAAGACGGCGCTGAACAACGCGTATCGAATCGTGCCGGTGGATGGCCCCGGACTGCAGTGGCCCGCTGCGATCGGCTTCCCAAAGGGTGAGAGAAGTCTGCGCGACCAAGTCGATCAGGCGATCGATCATATCGCGGGCGATATCGAGCTCCTGAAAAACAAATATGGATTGCCCACCGGCGCTCCGATGAAAGCTGCCCAAAGCGAGCCGCAGGCGCACATCGTTCTCGCAGCGGCGGAGGACCAGAGCGCGGGTGATGCTGCTTCCGGTAAAGCTGCGCCGGCTAAAGAGTCCCAGCCGGCCCAGCCCGCATCGTCAGCGGCCGAAGCAAACGGGAAAGATGTCGCCGAAGGGCGAGAGCTCTTCGACGGCACGTGTGCGCACTGCCACGGTACTGATGCTGTCGTCGCAGAGAGGCGGGTCAATCTCCGCCTGATGCAACGCCGCTACCACGATAAAATGGACGAAACGTTCCTATACACAGTGACGCACGGGCGGCCCGAAAAAGGCATGCCGAACTGGACAGGTGTCTTTACCGATGAACAATTCGCCAAAATCCTCGCCTACATCCACACCGTGCAGACACATTGAGCCTAAGCCGTGTGCCTGATCCACCCTGTGGCAGTGCAAAATCGGGAAAAGACGCGCAGCCGCCGCGATTCTGCGGTTATTCACGAGGAGAAATAGGAAATGGTCGAGAAAACTCTTGCCGAAGTCGAGAAGAAGATCTCCGTCCGCCGCAAATATGATAATTATATCGGCGGCGAGTGGGTTCCGCCGGTCCGGGGCGAGACATTCGAAAATATCTCACCGATCGACGGCTCCGTGGTCTGCAAGATCGCGCGATCGACTGCCGAGGACATTGAGCTGGCGCTCGATGCCGCGCATCGCGCCAAGGATGGCTGGGCCAATATGGCGGCCGCCGACCGGGCGCGAATCCTAACTAAGATCGCCGATCGCATGGAGGAGAAGCTCGAAGCGCTTGCTCCGGTCGAGGCAATCGATAACGGCAAGCCGATTCGTGAGACAAAAGCGGCAGACCTACCGCTCGCGGTCGATCATTTCCGCTACTTCGCCGGGTGCATCCGCGCCCAGGAGGGCAGTCTTAGCGAGATCGA
>JAFAHH010000177.1 GCA_019237355.1 Acetobacteraceae bacterium
GGGATGTTCACGGCCCGCGACCAGGCGGCCCGGCGATCGGCAATCGACGAGACGCGCCGCGGCGTCGGCGAGGCGTACGCCCTCGAGGCTGCATGTCTCGTCGTGGTCTCGGGCGGCTTGCCGCCGGGCTCAAAGGATCTACAGGGGGCGCGGGAGATGGTGCGCGACGGGTTGGCTGAGGTGCTCGCCGAAGCGCGGGCCGCTGGCGTGATCCTGGCGCTGGAACCGCAACATCCGGTCGCCTGTGCCGACCGTTCGGTGCTTTCCACCCTGGCTCAGGCACTCGACCTCTGTGATGAACTGGGGCCAGGCGCAGGTGTGGCGTTGGATGTATATCACCTCTGGTGGGACCCGGACCTCGCGCGGCAGATTGCGCGGGCGCAGGGGCGAATTGCGGTCTTTCAGGTCAGCGGCTGGCTGGCCCCCACAACCGACTTAGCACCCGATCGCGGCATGCCCGGCGAGGGCGTGATCGACATTCCGCGCCTGCGCGCTATGGCCGAGGCAGCGGGCTACAAGAGCTGGATCGAGGTGGAGGTCCTCTCACGCCGTTGGTGGGCACAGGACCCTAATGAGGTGCTGCGGATCGCACAGGAGCGCCACGCCGCCTGCTGACTGCCTGGCTCGCCTTCCAGCTCGCATCCCTCTAGCTGTCGCGCACCGCGCATCGTTCGCCTTCGACATCACGGATTGCCAGGACCTTTCAGCGCCTGCCGAGCTCGGTTCGCAAACCGAACCCATACCGATCAATCAACAAATGATAGCACCGCGGTCGTGCTGATCGAAACGTGATCGGCCAAAAGGAAACCGCTGACTCGGAAAGTCTCACCACTGACAGTAAAAGGTTACCCCGCGCAGTGAACGGAAAGGCGTATGGAACCGCTGAAATGGTGGCAAACTGGTGTCGTTTACCAAATCTACCCCCGCTCCTTTCAGGACACTGACGGTGATGGCGTCGGGGATCTCGAGGGAATTATTCGCCGGCTCGATTATTTGGTTTGGCTTGGAGTGGATGCGCTTTGGCTATCGCCGATCTACCCCTCGCCGATGGCCGATTTTGGTTACGACATCTCCGACTTCACCGGCATCGATCCGCTGTTTGGTGCCCTGGATTCCTTCGATCACCTGATTGCTGCCGCCCATGCGCGCGGCTTGCGCGTCATTCTCGATTTCGTTCCTAACCATACCTCAGACCGCCATCCGTGGTTCCTGGAGAGCCGCTCCGGGCGTCACAATCCGAAGCGGGATTGGTATCTCTGGCGCGATCCGGGACCCGGCGGGGGGCCACCCAATAATTGGCGCAGCCGTTTCGGCGGTAATGCATGGACCTATGACCGGGTCAGTGGCCAGTATTACTGTCATTCATTCCTGCCGGAGCAGCCCGACCTTAACTGGCGCAATCGGGAGGTGCGCGGGGCTATGTACCGCGTTCTGCGATTTTGGCTGGACCGGGGCGTAGATGGGTTTCGTGTCGATGTCATCTCGTCCCTGATCAAGGACGATCATTTCCGCGATAACCCAATCAACCCCGGTTGGCAGCCAGGGCAGCGCGATGTTCACCGGCTGATACAACTTTATTCAGCCGACCGGCCCGAGGTGCACGACATCATCACCGAAATGCGGGCGCTCCTCGAGACTTATCCCGGTGACCGGGTGCTTATCGGCGAGATCTACCTCCCGATCGAGCGTCTCGTCGCTTATTACGGCGCGGACCTGAAGGGCGTTCACCTGCCCTTCAATTTCCAACTCATCGGCGTGGATTGGGATCCAATCGGTATTGCCCGCATCATTCGGGAGTACGAATCGGCGCTACCCGAAGGCGGGTGGCCCAACTGGGTGCTTGGCAACCACGACCAGCCGCGGATCGCGACCCGGGTCGGACCGGCTCAGGCGAGGGTGGCCGCCATGCTGTTGCTGACCTTACGAGGCACGCCGACGCTCTATTACGGCGATGAGCTCGGGATGGAAGACGTGCCGATCCCGCCCGAGCGCATCCGCGACCCTTGGGCTTTGCGCGAGCCGGGCTTCGGACGGGACGGCGCGAGGACTCCCATGCCTTGGGACCCCTCGCCGAATGGCGGGTTTACCACCGGCCAGCCCTGGCTGCCTCTTGCCGCGGATCACGCAGTGCGCTGCGTGAAGCGTCTTGCGTCTGAGCCGCGGTCCACACTCTCGCTTTACCGGCAATTGCTGGCCTTGCGGCGAGCCCATCCGGCGCTTGTGCACGGGCGGTACGTCCCGCTCGAAGTAAAAGGCCGTGTGTTGGCCTACATGCGCCAGTCTGAAGGCGAGCGGGCAGTGGTTGCACTCAATTTCGGGCCCGAGCCGGTGGCCATGGAGGGCGCTCCTTTCGCGAACGGGCGAGTGCTGCTCTCAACGGAACTGAATCGCGAGCCAAAAAGCGCAAGCCCATTGATTCTTGGCGGAAACGAAGGGGTCATTCTCATTACTTGATGCCGTTGCGCGGCGCAACGCATGGGAATCCCTCGCCGAGCAGATCGGGCTTGGCAATGCAATCTGCCCGGAGCGGCCGCAGAGCGGGCCGTCGCCGCCTCAGGAGCTTGGAACGGCTTCCGCCCCGCCCGGATGCCGCCCCGCACGCTGCGGGAAGACGAGCAGGCACCCAATAATGACGGCCGCGATGACAGCCGAGGCCAGCGGCCGGCTGAGCGCCAGCCCGCCCTGTTTAATCGGCTTGTCCAGAAAGTCTCCCACCGTCGCGCCAAGCGGCCGCGTCAGAATGAAGGCCGTCCAGAACAGCGTGACCCGCGAAACACTGGTCCGGTAGTAGAGCCCCGCGACCACGGCCAAGCCGGCCGCAAATCCGAGTGCCCCGCCCTCGTACCCCAGCCCGCCCGTATCGGCAACCCAGTCGCCGAGCGCGGTGCCGAGCGTCTGCGAGAAGGTGATGGTCGCCCAATAGAACGCCTCCACCTTGGGCGTGGACACGGTGTCAACGGAAACGGTTCCCTGCGACCAGTACCACAACCCCAGTACGACGAGCAGGCAGGCCAGCAACAGGGCCGAGCCGCCAGTATAGCCGATCCCGAGCGAACGGTCGGCGAAGTCGGCCATCGTTGTGCCGAAGGTGGTCGAGGCGACGATGGTCGCCCAGTACACATAGGGATGGAACGCTCGCATGCGGATCTGGGCGGCGACCAGCGCGACCAGCGCGATCGCGAATAAGGCGGTCCCGGCAAGGTAGCCCCAATCGAGCGTCATCGTGACCGTGTCCCCTCCAGTCTCCCCGAGGGTGGTCGCGAGTATCTTTATGATCCAAAAGTAGAGGGTGACCTCAGGTACTTTGCTAAGGGCTTCCTGTTTCAATCGGTGCTCCATCTCTTCCGGACGAAATCACGACATCGGCCGGTGCCTCCGGGCCCGTACTCTGCCCAATCAGCGAATTGAGTCAAGGATGAGATGCAACGTTCTCAACCGAATGACCAGTCTCGGCATCTCGATGTCGGTCCGGACCGCTTGAAATCCAAGGCGGGTAGGAAACGCCCCCAGCTTCTCAGTTATCCAGCAACGCGGATGGCGAGCGCAACCCCTTTTAGGGGGCCGCTTCACCTATCCGCGCCAACTCACCGAAGCGCAGAACCTATCTGGGTATCTCGGTGAATATCGGCATTCATACTGTTAGCTTGAGATGGAGTTGCCCCCGAAAAACCGGACAGGGTTAGTTGCTTGCAATTTAACCGAGACCGCGCCGGCGTCAACGCCTCGGTCTGCCGCAACTGTATCGCCGTGCTCGCGGCGGGACTTTCGGCCTACCGCATGGCCAGGCCGCTCGCTC
>JAFAHH010000214.1 GCA_019237355.1 Acetobacteraceae bacterium
GAAGATTTTTTGGTCATGCCTTGCCCAATTACGCCGACCCGCGCGCGCTACGCCTCTGTGACAATGAAATCAGGGCGGCCCGACCTTTTCCTCGCTGCACACCGATCAATCCAGCGCGCTCCAATTCATGCAATGCCCGCGCCTTGGCGTGTTTATCAAAACCGAACTCAGTAAGCACGTTCGCAGGCAAAGACACTCTCGGCTTACCGGTTACGGCAATCCGATGATGGATGGCCAGCAGAACCAGCAGTGCCCGGCCGGGCAATTTCCCGGCAGCGGCGATCAAGCGAACGGATATCGGCCCCTTAATGAACCTTTCGGCCGAGCGCTGTCGTGCCCGGCACAATGTAGAAGTTTCGACCTCCCGCTCCCGTATAGTCTCGCCGGTTTCCAGGTAGGGCTGGCCTTCAGTGTATATATTAATAGGAGATTGTTTATGAGATATATTATTAGACTTTTTATAAGATGACCCGGTGTCGCGTGCGTGCGACACCATGGTCTCGTCCGTGCGACGGTAGGGTCGCGTGCGCGCGACACCACCGTCGCGCCGGCGCGACAGCTTCCGGCGTTCTTGGATGAAAACTACATCGGTCATGCCGCCGCGCGCCCATTTTCACCGGGCAGCAGCCGCATGACGCGATCCCACATTGCCGCGCCACGCTCATCCATGAACCGATCGGGCCAGCGCACGATTTCAGCATCCGTACGGACATTCAGTCCACCGGTCACCGCCCGCCCGGCTCGAGACATCAGCTCCCGCACGAGCGCTACATCCTCGCCCAATCGGTTGACGGGTGCGGCGATCAGGAAAGCATCGTGCACCGGAGCACAGATTTCGATGCCCGCTTCGGTCGCGGCGATTGCCGCAATGCGCATCATCTCGGCACCGTTGGCCTGCATCGGCCAGTTCATGATCGAGCGCACATTCGGCTCATTGCCAATTCTGCGACGCCAGCCGAAAACGGTTTGCATGCGCCCCGTCAGCAATGCGGCGTAAACCGTGGCGTCACTCCAGTTCCAGAAGGTTCGATACACTTCGCGATGCCTTCGCAGGAGCTCGCGTGCATCGCATGGCCTGATGCCTGCACGGACGGCCATGGCGTCGGCGGACATTCCATAGTTGATGCCCAGCACGATTGCCTTGCAGCGGTCCCGGATCGGTTTATGGCTGGCCTTAGTCGCATCGGGCGGCGCCAGCTTGGCGTCGATTGCGAAGGCGAGATACGGATCACCGCTGGAATACGCATCAGCCATTCGCTCGTCACCAGACAGTGCCGCCCCAATAGCAATTTCCTGGCTGGTAAAATCGACATATGCAACGCCGGTGCCCGGGGGCGGACGGATGAGACCGCGCATCCATCGCGCCGGACCAAAGATGCTTTTGCTGTTGCTCGGCTGGTTGCGCCCGGTTACCGAGCGAAACGGCGATAACAAACACCGGTTGCGGCCATCCGCGCTCACTTCGAGCCCGGTCAGTCGTAGGCTGCTCAAGGTGACCCGTAGCTCATGAAGCGGTAGGAGCTGGGGCCAGGTCGCGGCCTGATCACGGAATGTCGTATCATCCAGACACAACACCCCGGATGACAGGCGCGGCCACGGGATGCCTGCGGCTATTAGGTAGTCGCGGAAACGACCGGCCTTGAACGTCATGTTGTCGAACACGCCAAAGCTGGCATCGATCTCTTCGACGAGCTGTCGCTTGATCGGATCCCAGCTCTCGCGCAGCTTCTGCAGCAGCGGCACATCGATCGGCGTGCCGGCCCGCTCCATCCGGGCCACTGCGACCATATAGCGCCCGCGTAGCAGCGCTCGCGGCCAGTCTATCTTTGGCACCATACATGGGAGCATCGCGGCTAAGGCGCGAACGTCCTCCGCGCAATAATCCAAGATTGCCGCCTGCTCCGCCTCTGACCACGATCGATTATCAAGGATCAGGCGACGCATGGCCTCCTTTTCGCCGGCGCTGATGTGCGCGAGCCCACGGATCGCCAATGCACCGACCAGGCCGTCGCCGCACGCAGATGGCACACCATTGGTTTCACATCGATGCTCGGCATAAAGGTCGAGGATATTGACCGGCAGCGGCCAACTGAGCTCGAGGAAGCAACCGAGCTCGGCCGAGGCGTAGTAAGCGACAAACAGTGCGCTGGCGCCGACATTGAACGGGGCTGCGCGCATGGAAAGCAACTCGTCGCGCCAGAACCGCATTTCGCGGCCGCTGTGCAACTCAAGAGCAACCATGCACAACGGCCGCGGCCTCTCGCCGGCCGGAGAGGCGAATTCAAAATCGACCAGCCAGCACTCAGAAAACGGGATCATGCCAGACCGCGCAGTCGCTTTACGACTGGATGACCCACACTATTGATGGTGCGATCCTTAGACCCAATCTC
>JAFAHH010000239.1 GCA_019237355.1 Acetobacteraceae bacterium
CGCGAACCATTCGCGTTCAGTGCATTTGCCGCTGTTTTCCCATTGTTCTTGTGATAAGATCCAACAATTGCGATTGTGTCATAATAAAATCTCGCGAGGTTTTGAGCGCGGAGGTAGCTTTTTATCATGAAACCGGCAAGTTTGTCAATCTAACAAATGGGTGCGCAGTGCCCGAAAATAGAGAGCGCTGTGGCCCGGGTCCGCGCGCAAGCCGAGCTCGGCGACGCCGTGCCATTGGTCGGCGACAACCGCAAAGTGCTGGTTTTGAAGGTCGAAGACATCGCCTTGATGGCGCGCGGCCGCGCGGTCATGCCGTTATGTAAATTGCTCTTACCCCGGTCACAGCTTAAACCGGGAGGGCGCCATCTGTAGCGGTGCGCTTTTGGAAAAGCGCCAGCAGGTGCCCTTCGGTGTTGCGGCGCGAGATCTGAACCAGCGCCGGATGGGCGTTGAAAATGCCAAGTATCTTGCCGGGGCGGAAAAGCAGCGCACGCCCTAGCCAGCTGTCATGAATGCGTTGAGCAAGGTTATCGCCAATAAAGTCGCCGTAGAGTAGGTAACCACCAGGGGTCAGGGCGGTTATCAGTTTGTCTCTGGCGCGACGGACATCTCGCCTCCCGCCGAACGATCCGAGGACGTCGGTAATAACGATCAGGTCGAATTGCCCCGACACCGGATCCGACGCCAAATCCCATCGCGCGAACGAGACATTGTTTACGACGCAGCGCGCTCGCGCTCTTTCCAAAGCCACCAGAACGAAATCAACGGCCAACAGCTCCTTGCACAGGGGCGCCAGCCGTTCCGTCATCGCCCCTTGCGCGCAGCCGATCTCCAGCGCTCGTTCGAATGTGCGACCGAGTTTGGATACCATATCGATCGCCATCTGGATCTTCTGCTCCGTCAATCCAGACGACCAGCTGCTATAGCCCCATGGATCGGGGTTCGCTCCGATATATTTGGCGTAAGTGGCTTGATCGTAAGTTCGCCACCGCGTTTGGCCGCGCAGTGCCTTTGTGAAATGCCACGCGTTTCGTAAAGGCTTGATCGACGCCAGAGCGCGACGAAGCTGGCGGCCGAATAACGCCAATCTCCGGAACGCGTGCTCACGCTCATCGGGCTGGCTGGTCCGGCAAGCAAGGGCGATCAGTGCCGAGCCGAACTGCTTCATTGATGACTCGTTCCCGCTAAGGGCGCAGAAGGTGCTCCAACCTCACCTGTCACGCAAGCGAAATCAGCTTCGAGGCGGGGATGGATAGACCTATCGGCTCCTATAACCTTGCCCACGCAAATTCGCTAAACCCTTTCGCAGGCGGCGATCTAGAGCCCGGCGGTTGCACCTTGTCTTGGGGAAAGGGCGGCTTTGGGTTATGGGCGAAAGCTGTTTCGCGGGCGACCAACGGCAGCTTTGGGGTCGTCAGCCGCCTTCTCGGCGACGGTACCGAGGCGCTCGGATTTCGGCTCTACCATGCCGAATTCGCCGGCCGTCGCCGTGGCCCGTTGAACAGATCGCCCCTGCCTTCCTTGTGGGAATAATCAGGGTTTTTGATTTTGAGCCATCGCACCCGCACGTCGTAGCGATCGGTGACTTCGCCGGCAAAATCGCTTGCGGATGCTTCCGGCGCTCGCCGAGCGCCAAAAGCGCAGGTCGGCACCGTCCCAGCCAGAGAATGTCGAAGGCCACATAGGCGGGTGCCCTCGCGCGCCGAAAGGAGATCGTAAAACTGCGGCCGTCCGGTCTCGTCCGCCGCGATTACCGCGCCATGGCCGGCATCATAGGCGCGGTGAAGTGGACCTACACCGGGCCGCCGATGACCCAGGAAATGCGCCGACAGCGAAACTGCGGTTCATCGTGTCGTGCTGGAAAGTCTCAAGTCGCCCCGACCCCGCCGAACAGGCATAGCGACACGGCGGGCAAGACTACCGTCATCAATGGCACAAGAGGCTCGTCTGCTCCCGGTGCGGCAGCCAGGGGCGATTGACTCCTTGCACCGGCGACAGGCGCTGAAGTTTTGTCCGCGACCCTGACTGGAGCTGCTTAACCATTTTGGCTAGATTGCCAGCTCCAGCTCCACCATAAAGAGAGGCCGAAATGCGCGGGACCATCGCGGCAGTTTTGGGCTTGGCAGCCTTGATGAGCACCTCGGTGCTGGGGGCTTCGCACCCGGTGCGCCCCCAAGGAAAATCTGTTGAGACTCCTGCAGAAAACGTGCGGAAGAGCGAGTGGTACGACCACCTTCTCAGCACGAATGCTCACTTCAGGGCTTATCGCATTAGGAAGGAGTGCGGGCCGATCCATGACCCCGAGTTACATCAGAGCTGCCTCACCTCGTTCAACGTTTATGAGCCGTTCAGGCTGGGGGCTAAGCGAGGCCGGCACCACACGCCTCATCATCCCCGTGCGCACCAATCTGCAAACGCCCGACACGCGCAATCGTAGTGAGATCCCAGGTCCCGGGAAGAGAAGCCTCGGCGGCCAATGCAGAAATTCGCCTTTCGGTAAGGGATCGGGAGAGGGCGGGCCGGGCTGGTGCTGGTAAAGGGCGGATCGCACGCGCGCTGACCCCAGGCTCAAGATCAATTCCGACGCCGCTCTGCGGGCGATTGTTCGATCAACCGATAGATCTCGGGATTGCACCCCGCTCGGTATTCGGGCACACCTAGTGCTAAGGGGCATGGGCCGGCATTGCAACCGGGGAAAGCGAACGGCTCCTGTGGGTGTGGCAAGCGGACCTGTGATTGCTCAAGCTTCTTTGCTCCACCCGCAATGCGTCCTGCTCCATCGCTCATCTCAATTCTTATTTTTCAATTTATCGTGGACTTCCATGAAGACGGCAAACAGAGCGACAACACTGATGACCGCCCAGCCGCCGCCGTCGTCTGAGCTGGCGAGTGTGTGCGATGGGGCGCCTTCAGGATATTGTTCTGCCCCGGAAGACGATGTGCAGAGCCACGGCCAGCCGGTGCAGCGGCGTCCGTCGAGCCCTGGCACAGGCCAGCTCGTCGGCCTCAAGCGTAAACAGCTGCTCGATCTCGATCGGCGTCGACGGATCGGGAAACCGATCCCACCCCAGATACCGGTGCTCCCAACGGCCCATCGGACACCTCCTGGGGGCACGCTACACCGGTCTAAACCGTCAACCGCGAGAAAGCTGTAAAATCAATCAGCCCAATTGCTTGCACGAAGCGAGCAACGACAGCCCACTCAAACTCAACGGATCCGCTACCGTCACTTTTTGCACGACCGTTACGAGAACTCCGTATTGGGTCGGCGAAATTTTGCGGTGTGGCTGCTGCTGCTGTTGGCAGGAGTCTGGGTCGACTCGCAGATCCAATCTGGCAGCACGGGCATCGGCTACGTCGGGACGCAGGCGGGGTTCGCGTTTCTGCTGAGCATGATCCAGGGCCAGGGCCCGCCAATATCCCCAACGCCCGGGCTCGACCGCTTCGCCGCCATAATGGCCGGGCTCAGCGTCTTGTTGGTCATCACGATGGTGATGTCGCTGTTCCGCCTGGCCTCGCCCACCGCATCGGCGCCGGTGCGCGGTAATTGAAATCGAATACCCATGAGCGGAAGCCTACCCCTCCCTTTCTCCCCTATAGATCAAGGGAAAGACAGGACAAAACACCCCAATAATCCCGCCTCTGCCTGGTTGCGGCGTCTTACCCGGAGGGAGACAGAGGCGTGTTATGATGCGACGCCAAGGGCGCGAAAAGGCCGGCCAATTGAGTCGGCGCCTTCTCGTCGGCGGTACTTGCGATCGCGCTTTCGCACCGATCCCGGCTTCTGCCCGCTGCGCGCCGAGGCGAATGTCGGGGAAGGGGCAGGAAGAGGTATTCCCGCCGCGAAGGCTGAGTGGC
>JAFAHH010000697.1 GCA_019237355.1 Acetobacteraceae bacterium
GAGGATTATGATACGGCCTATGCTGGTTTTCGCTGGCCGGACGAGAAACAATTCAACTGGGCTCTCGAGTGGTTTGATGGCGTGCTCGCCACCCGAGCAGAGAGCCAGGACCGACTCGCACTCTGGATCGTGGATAGCGCAACCGGAGGCGAGACCAAATTCAGCTTCGCGCAATTGTCGCGCCGCTCAAGCCAAGCCGCGAATTTTTTGCGCGGGCTTGGTGTTTGCCGTGGCGACCGTATCCTTCTCTTGCTCGGTAATGTAGCTCCGCTCTGGGAAATTATGCTCGGGGCGATGAAGCTCGGCGCCGTCGTTATCCCCGCGACCACAATGCTCATAGGCGACGAGCTGGCCGATCGCCTTGTGCGCGGCCGCGTGAAGCACATTGTCGCGGCGGCGGATCAGGTTCAGAAATTCGATGGACTGGGCCGGGCAGAAACGGTCCGTATCGCGGTGGGCGAGGCTTCAGAAAGTGGCGAATGGCGCCGCTATGTTCCGGAATCATGCGACGCCGAGTTTGCACCCGATGGCCCGACTCGCAGCGATGACCCGCTGCTGCTTTATTTTACCTCCGGCACGACGGCCAAGCCGAAACTTGTATTGCATACGCACCGGAGCTACCCGGCCGGCCATCTCTCCACAATGTATTGGCTCGGGCTGCGCCCCGCAGACATTCACCTCAACGTTTCCTCCCCCGGTTGGGCCAAACATGCATGGAGTTGCTTTTTCGCGCCATGGAATGCCGGGGCGACCGTTTTCATTCTGAACCAGCCGCGCTTTGACGCGAAAGTCTTGCTGCAGACGCTCGAGCGCTGTGGGGTGACAACCCTTTGTGCGCCGCCCACCGTTTGGCGGCTGCTGATCCAGGAAAATCTTTCAAGCTATAAGCTAGCTCTACGCGAAATCTGCGGGGCCGGCGAACCGCTTAATCCCGAGATCATTGACCAGGTCCGGGAAGCGTGGGGCCTGACCATCCGAGATGGTTACGGGCAGACCGAAACCACCGCGCAGATCGCGAACCCACCCGGCCAGAAAATCAAGCTCGGTTCCATGGGCAGGCCGCTGCCGGGATACAAGATGAAGATTCTCGATTCTGAAGGGCAGGAAGCCGCCGAGGGCGAGGTTTGCATCTTGCTCGGTGAGCACCGCCCGGCCGCATTGATGCGCGGCTACGAGCAGCCCGATGGCTCCTTTGCCGGCGCCGATGACCCGGTCTATCGCACAGGCGATGTGGCGATCCAGGACTGCGAAGGATATTTTACCTTCGTCGGCCGCGCCGATGATGTTTTTAAATCATCTGGATATCGGATCAGCCCATTCGAGCTCGAGAGCGTGCTGATCGAACACGGGGCTGTCGCGGAGGCTGCTGTCGTCCCCTATCCCGACCCGACGAAGCTTGCAGTCCCCAAGGCTTTTGTGTCGCTCAGCCCGGGCTTCGCGCCAACCCGGGAGACGGCGCTCTCGCTGTACCAACACCTCCATGCCCATTTGGCCCCCTTCAAACGCATCCGCCGGATTGAAATCGTGGCGGAGCTACCCAAGACGATCTCGGGGAAAATCCGCCGGGTGCAGCTTCGGGCGCTTGGGTTTGGCCAGGGCCTTAAAGCGGCCCCGCGCGGGATCGAGTACACCGAGGAGAGTTTTCCAGAGCTGAGGGATAGGGCTCCGTAGCCCGCGATGGCTTGACGCGGCCTCGCGTTCCCACTTCGCGAGGACCGGGGCCATTTTGCGCCGTAAAACGGGGTTCCCGGGATTGGGGTCCCGATCGTCGGAAAGCCTTAATCGCGCTCTCAAAAGCCACCATCATGGCCTCGACCTGAAGCCATCAATCTCTAATATCCGTTCACGACTTATCAGCAAATTATGCGCCAAACAGCCTCATGCTGAAGCTTCGTGTCATCCCGTGCCTCGACGTCAAGAACGGCCGTGTGGTGAAGGGGGTAAACTTTGTCGATCTGCGTGATGCCGGCGATCCGGTTGAGCAAGCCCGTATCTATGATCAGGCCGGCGCCGATGAGCTTTGTTTTCTAGACATTACCGCAAGCCATGAGGATCGCGACACGATTGTGGACGTGGTCGCTCGTACGGCCGCCGAGGTTTTCCTGCCTCTTACGGTTGGTGGGGGAATTCGGAGCATCGAGGATATGCGCCGGCTTCTCCTGGCTGGCGCCGATAAATGTTCGATCAACTCCGCGGCCGTGGCCCGGCCAGAGCTGATCGCCGAAGCGGCGCAGAAATTCGGCAGCCAATGCGTTGTTGTCGCTGTGGACGCCCGCCAAGCCGGGCCGGGTCGCTGGGAAGTGTTCACCCATGGTGGCCGCCGCGGGACCGGGGTTGATGCTGTAGCGTGGTGCAGCAGGGTCGCCTGGCTGGGTGCGGGCGAAATCTTGCTTACCAGCATGGACCGGGACGGCACCGGCGCTGGCTTCGATACGGACCTGTTGCGCGCAGTCTGCGAAGCCGTGGGGGTTCCGGTCATTGCCTCCGGGGGCGTCGGTGCGCTCGAGCATTTCGTTGAAGGAGCGAGGGCGGGAGCCACGGGGTTACTGGCGGCCACCATATTCCATTTCGGCGCCTTCTCCATCGCGCAGGTCAAGCAGGCGCTCCGTGAAGCGGGATTGCCCGTGCGCCTGCCGCGGAGTGCGGCCTGAGTGGGCAAGCCTAGCAAGCCGCGCAAGCGGTCAGAGAAGAAGCCCGCCGCACCCCCTAAGCGCCGCAACAAAAAGCGCTTCGATCTTGCGGCCCCTCTGGTCGAGCCCGACGCGGCTGTTCTCGATCGGCTCTGGCTGGTTGTGCAGAGCCGCCGCGGC
>JAFAHH010000782.1 GCA_019237355.1 Acetobacteraceae bacterium
CCGGCGGCAATGGGTCAGCCCTGCTAGCAAAGCTCAGCAATATAGCTCCAGCAATGATCGCACTTCTGTGTCCGAGGCTTGCCATCCACGTTTCCTCCCCTGACCAAGCCGATTGGGAATGATCCAGGCCTGCGTCTTCAGTGCGGCATCTGATACGAGCCGTGTTATCCTAGGTTACACGGGCTGCAGCCTACGTCGAAGAAAATGTGAGTCGCCATCGGGAGCGTCTGGAAGGTGGGGGAATGGGGACAAATGCGATACGACCTGAAGGGCCGCTGTCGGTTGGCGATCGTGGATGGGATGGGTCGTTCGCTTGGTGGAGATGGGGACCGACAAGCCGGGGCGGAGCGTCGACGTGCTGGAGATCGGACAACTCCGCGACCTTTGTGATATCGCGAATCTTGGTCTGACGTTGGCCGAGGCGAAGCAGCTTGTGGGTCGCGTGCAGCAAGCCGTTGTCACCCGCCCAGGCGCAGGAGCATGCCATTGTTCCGCCGGATTGCTCATCCTGCGGCGGCGCCTCCCACATTAAAGACTGGCGGGTCCATCAGTTGCCACCCTGTTCGGCGCAGTGGCGGTGCGGCTCCCACGGTTTCGCTGTGCCGACTGTGGTCATGGCGAGCGCGAGATCAGCTGGCCATCGCATTGTCGGTCGACACCGGAACTAGACCAGCTGAGAGCGCATCTTTCCGCGCTTATGCCTTACCGTGTGGCTGCTGGCGTGCTGGGGTATCTCCTGCCTGTGGAGGCCGCAAAGAATCACGAGACCTTGCGTAGCCATACCCTCAAAACGGGCCAGCAATTGCGCGAGGCTGCCGCGGTGCATCTTGTCGGCCAGGCCGCAATGCTTGAGGCCCAGGCCGCAATCTTTGAAGCATGCGAAAGCCTCACACACGACGCGCTTGCAGGCGATGTAGCGAAACGCCTCGAGCCCGCCATGACGCGGGCCATCCGTTCGGCAGTGAAGCCGGCGGCTTGGCGCCCGCTCGCCATTGCAGCAATCATCGGCATCGCATTCGGCGGCCTGTGTGTCGGCGGCGGGGTATGGCTCAGCCGGCCATCGGAATCTGCAGGAATGGGCGCAGAGCACGCTTGCTTCATGCAGAGCCGCGGCGGTGGTCGGTAAGGACGGGCATCGAACGTGTCCGGTTATTGTGAGGCTAGACTAATGCCCATACCTCTCTGCGTGCCGCCCGTTCAGCTTGTTCATTGCCCGGCCCTTATGCTGGTGCGGTGCGCGTGGCACGCTGCTCGACCAAAGGTCCGCGCACTCAAGGGGGAGAAACCGATGCCGGTTGGCACCGTGAAATGGTTCAATGCCCAGAAGGGTTATGGCTTCATTCAGCCAGATGGCGGGTCCAAGGATGTCTTCGTGCACATCTCGGAGGTCGAGCGCTCCGGTCTGGGCGCGCTCCATGAAGGCTCGAGAATCAGTTTCGAGATCGAGCGCGGAGAGCGGGGGAAGACGTTCGCGACGAACCTGAAAAATGCCTGAAGCCTCGATGAGCTGTTACGCCCCTACATGATCCAAAAACAGCAAGCAATATCAATGGCTTATACGCTGGCTTACTGGCTTACCCCTAACTCGGCCTTAGGAGTTAAAATGGGCCCAATATTTCCTACTTTGAATGGCGCTGGCGGGCCCTTTGTAAGTCTCGGCGGTTGCTGCCACGGGCTGCCCGGTGCCCGTGTTCAAAACGGCCAAGCTGGGGGGTACCCGCCGTTCCGGGCGGAGTTGTTCCGGCCGTACCGGTCGTTAAGGTGGAGCTGACCGGGCGCAGTGCCGGTATTACGGCCTGAGCCCCCGCCCCAGCCCAATCGAGACAAAGGAACTAGAGAAATGGCTGCCAAGGAAGTACGGTTGGGGGGTGACGCCCGCCAGCGCATGCTGCGCGGTGTGGACATCCTCGCCGACGCGGTGAGGGTCACGCTCGGGCCGAAGGGCCGCAACGTTGTGCTCGACAAGAGCTTCGGCGCGCCACGCATCACCAAGGATGGCGTGACGGTCGCCAAGGAGATCGAACTGCCAGACAAGTTTGAGAACATGGGTGCGCAGATGGTGCGCGAGGTCGCCAGCAAGACCAGCACGGTCGCGGGGGACGGCACCACCACGGCGACGGTGTTGGCCCACGCTATCGTGCGCGAGGGCGCCAAGGCCGTCGCCGCTGGCATGAACCCAATGGACCTCAAGCGCGGTATCGATAAGGCGGTCGCCGCGGTCGTGGAGGAACTTCAGAAGCACACGAAGAAGATCAGCACCCCGGCCGAAACGGCCCAGGTCGGAACAGTCTCCGCCAATGGCGACGCCGAGATCGGCCGGATGATCTCCGAAGCGATGCAGAAGGTCGGTAACGAGGGTGTGATCACGGTCGAGGAGGCCAAGGGCGTCCAAACCGAGCTCGACGTGGTCGAGGGCATGCAGTTCGATCGCGGCTATGTCTCTCCATATTTCATCACCAACGCGGAGAAGATGATCGCCGAGCTGGAAGAGCCCTACATCCTGATCCACGAGAAGAAGCTCTCCGGGTTGCAGGCACTCTTGCCCCTGCTCGAGAGCATCGTGCAGTCCGGTCGTCCGCTGCTGATCATCGCCGAGGACGTGGAAGGCGAGGCGCTGGCGACTCTCGTCGTGAACAAGCTGCGTGGCGGGCTCAAGGTCGCGGCGGTGAAGGCGCCGGGCTTCGGCGATCGCCGCAAGGCGATGCTCGAGGACATCGCGGTGCTGACCGGCGGGCAGGTGATCAGCGAGGACCTCGGCATCAAGCTCGAGAACGTCACGCTCAACATGCTTGGCAAGGCCAAGAAGGCCATCGTCGAGAAGGAGAACACGACGATCGTTGAGGGCATCGGCGAGTCCGACGATATCAAGGGCCGCTGCAACCAGATCCGGGTGCAGATCGAGGAGACCACCTCCGACTACGACCGCGAGAAGCTGCAGGAGCGGCTGGCGAAGCTCGCGGGTGGTGTGGCGGTGATCCGAGTCGGCGGCTCGACCGAGGTCGAGGTGAAAGAGCGCAAGGACCGGGTGGAAGATGGGCTGCACGCCACTCGTGCGGCGGTCGAGGAGGGAATCGTTCCAGGCGGAGGCGTCGCTCTAGCGCGAGCCAGCCTGATGCTCGCCAAGGTCAATGCGGAGAACCATGACCAACGCTTTGGCCTCGAGATCGTCCGCAAAGCGCTGCAATCTCCGTTGCGTCAGATCGCCGAAAATGCCGGCGAGGACGGCGCAGTGGTAGCTGGCAAGATTCTTGATAAGGACCAGTACGCCTGGGGCTTCGATGCCCAGAATGGCGAGTTCAAGGACCTGGTGGCAGCGGGCATCCTCGACCCAACCAAGGTCGTTCGCACGGCGCTGCAGGACGCCGCGTCGGTTGCCGGCCTGCTGGTCACCACCGAGGCGATGGTCGCCGAGAAGCCGGAGAAGAAGGCCGCTCCAATGCACCCGGGTGGCGGCGGAATGGGCGACATGGATTTCTGAGCCCTTTGGCCGTGGAACGAGGTTTAGCCGAGCAGCCCAGTGCGCCGGTGCTCCTGGATGCCTGGATGAGCGCCCGTAAGCGTTGCGAGCCACCCATATGGCGCCGCCCGCGCGATGTGTGATTCCTATCAGCGAGATGAGTAATCGCCGGTCTCGTTCAGTATTATGCGCTGCTGGGCGCT
>JAFAHH010001034.1 GCA_019237355.1 Acetobacteraceae bacterium
GGTGGACACGCACGCTGCCGTCGCGGAACCGCTCAGCCACAGACCGCAGCCTTTCCTCGTGAACAGGATTGGGCTCGTAGTTGTCGATCGTGCAGTTGGGAAACATGTTCTTGAAAGAGACAATGGACTGGCCTTGGTTCACGCCTATATCGGCGATCCTGGGCGCCTTGAGCTTCAACGCCATGAAGGCGAAAAACTCGGGATCGTGCACGGTCGGCTTCGTAAACAGCAGCACGGAAAACTCACTAGCCGATCAAACTACGTGTTCAGCCAACAGCCTAGCTCGGACCTTGAATCCCGCGAAACTGGTGCTGGCGTGCAATAGCGCCACTTACGTCTCGTGACCCATCCCACCACATGGCTGCGCGTCCTCCCGCAAGGGTTGTTCTGCGAGCCAGGCGGATTCTTCGTCGATCCCATCCGCCCGGTGGATCGCGCGGTCATCACGCATGCGCACTCCGACCACGCCCGGCCGGGCCATGCCTCGGTCCTGGCAAGCCCGGCGACCGCCACGCTGATGCAGGTGCGCATGGGCGAGGGAAGGACCGGCGCCTTGCACACGCTGGGCTGGGGCGAACCGCTCACCGTCGGCGATGTGCGTCTGACGCTTCAGCCGGCCGGCCACGTGCTCGGCAGCGCACAGGTGGTGATGGAGTATGAAGGCTGCCGCGCCGTGGTCAGCGGCGACTACAAGCGCTGCCCGGACCCGACCTGCGACGGCTTCGTGCCGGTGCAATGTGATGTGTTCATCACCGAAGCGACGTTCGGGCTGCCGGTCTTCCGCCATCCTAAGCCGCAGAAAGAAATAGCGCGTCTGCTCGCGAGCGTGGCTCTGTTTCCCGACCGCTCGCATATCGTCGGTTGTTATGCCCTCGGCAAATGCCAGCGCCTGGTCGTGCTGCTGCGCGAGGCGGGATGGGACCGGCCGATCTATCTGCACGGCGCGCTCGCCTCCCTGTGCGCCGCATACCAACGGCTGGGCGTGGCGCTCCGCGATCTGCGGCCCGCGACGATCGCCGCGAGGGAGGAGCTGCGCGGGGCCATCGTGCTTGCGCCTCCGTCGGCAGTGCAGGACCGCTGGGCGCGCCGCCTTGCCGATCCCGTGGTGGGGCTCGCAAGCGGCTGGATGCGGGTGCGCCAGCGGGCGAAGTCGCGCGGCATCGAGCTGCCCCTGGTGATCTCGGACCACGCCGATTGGGACGAACTGCTGCGCACGATCGACGACGTGCAGGCGCCGGAGATCTGGGTGACGCACGGCCGGGAAGAGGCATTGATCCGAGCCGTGTCACTCAAAGGGCTGAAGGGACGCGCACTGCGCCTGATCGGCTATGGCGACGAGGACGATGAGGGTGTGAGCATCGACGATGCAGCCTGACGTTGCGCGTCGCGCATCCCCGCACCGCACTCGCGCAGGTTGCCGCGTTTTGCCGCCGCCGCGATCCTGTGATGCTGGGGGAGGAACGCGGGCCGGGTGACGCTATTGCAAAACTTGGTGCAAAACTTGGGGCAGTCCGACATCGACGGCGCGCGGGCATGGATGCGCCTGGGCGTGCTGCTTGCGCTCTCGACGATTGGCGGCGTGGGCATCTGGTCGATCGTGGTGACCTTGCCTGCGGTACAGGCGGATTTCGGGCTCGATCGCGGCGCCGCCTCGATGCCGTACACGCTGACCATGATCGGCTTTGGTCTCGGCGGCGTGGTGATGGGCCGCGCGGCCGACCGCATCGGCATAGCACCGACCGTCGCTTTCGCCGGGACGATGCTCGGCCTCGGCTATATCGGCGGCTCGCAGGCCCAGGCCTTCTGGCTGTACAGCGTCCTGCACGGACTGCTCATCGGCCTGCTCGGCTCGGGCGCCATGTTCGCTCCTCTGATGGCCGACGTGTCGCACTGGTTCCTGCGCCGGCGCGGCCTGGCCGTGGCGATCTGCGCGTCGGGCAACTACTTCGCGGGCACGCTCTGGCCGCCGGTGGTGGACTACGCGACTCGCCTGTACGGCTGGCGGATGGCCGAGCTGTGCGTGGGCCTGTTCTGCCTTGTGACAATGGTGCCTCTGGCCTTGCTGTTGCGGCGTCGGCGTCCGGATGCGGGGGCCGCGCACGCGATTGAGGCGCAGGCGAGCGCGCGGATGCGCCTGGGCGTGTCGCTCGGCGGCTTGCAAGCGATGCTCGTGGTTGCTGGCGTCGCGTGCTGCGTGGCGATGTCGATGCCGCAGGTCCATCTCGTCGCCTATTGCGGCGATCTCGGTTATGGCGTCGCGCGCGGCGCGGACATGCTTGCATTGATGATGGCCTGCGGCATCGTCAGCCGGATCGCGTCCGGCTGGATCGCCGACCGGATCGGCGCCCTATCGACGTTGCTGCTCGGCTCGGTGCTGCAGGGGCTGACGCTCGGCCTCTATCTGTTGTTCGACGGACTGGCGTCGCTCTACGTGATCTCGGCGCTGTTCGGGCTGGTCCAGGGCGGCATCGTCCCCTCGTATGCCATCATCGTTCGCGAGTTCTTTCCGGCCAGCGAGGCGGGCACCCGGGTCGGCACCGTCATCATGGCGACCGTATTCGGCATGGCGTTCGGCGGCTGGATGTCGGGCGTGATCTTCGATCTGAGCGGCAGCTACACCGACGCCTTCGCGAACGGGCTCGCCTGGAATCTGCTGAACATGGTGATCGTCACGACGTTGATGCTGCGGGACCGGCGCCGGCGCGCGGCGGCATTGGCCTGAGGTCAGGTCACGCAGAACTTCCGACCACCGAGGAGGATCCGCTCCGGCACTGGAAACGTGCAGGACCGGGCTTCAAAAGTGTGCCGCCGGGGTTCGGCCCTGGTACGGTGCTTCAGAAAACGCGCATGTAGACGTCGATGACGTCACCCGGCGCCACGTAGTCCTCCTGTGTCAGCCGGCCTGCGACCAGCCTGTTGCCCTCCTTTCGAATGACCTTGGCGCGGCTCTCGACGGCCCGGTACGTGAAACCTCCGGCGGCCGCTACTGCGCTCAGCATGGTCATTCCTGGGTGATAGGGATACTCCCCGGGACGCGCGACCTCGCCCAACACTGCGACCGGCCGGTAGGCAGTCACTTCGACCGTGACGCTCGCACTGCGGAGCAGCTTCTTCTGTTCAAGTCGCTGCGCGATCTCGCCCGCAAGTTCGTCTGCTGTCAGGCCCTGGGCCGGAACGGCGCCCAGCAACGGGAGGGCGAGGGTCCCGTTCTCACTCACCCTGAAGTCGTCAGTGAGCTGCTCGTCGCCATAGGTGATAACGCGAACCTGATCTCCCGGACCCAGCCGGTAGGTCGTTGGGTTATAGGCGGGGATCGGATGGAGATTCGATCCGGGGCTGCAGGCGCAGCAACTCGCAGCGAGGCAGAAGGCGAGCGGGAGAACCAACGCACGTCGCACGCTGGGCCGCCTCGGAAGAGCATGCATCACGAGTATCCTTACGTTGAGGTCTGAAGAGCCCGCATCAGAGTCCCACGCTGAGCGAGACCAGAAACGTGCCTTTCGTGAACGAACCGGTTCCGGTGGGTTCGAAGTGGCCTCCGTAGACGTTCGCCCCGAGCCAGAGGATCCTATTCATCGGCACGCTCACATTTGCGCCTGCTTGATAGACTGTCTCATTCCCAACCGTCGAGGCGAAGGGAGTCAAGTTCAGGGCCGCGCTCCCGGACTGCTGGTTTGCCCTTTGCACCTCCCCGAAGGCGCTCAGCAGAGCTCTTCCTGCCATCTGGTGATCCACGGCGAGGCGCACCGCGCGATAGGTGAACGCCGCCAGATTGCCGTCCACCGGTTCCTCGATGTCGTTTCGAACCGTTACCGTGGCCGTGGTCGAGGGGGTGGGTGACCAAAGAGCCGATGCTTCAATCACTGGGACGGAGAGGTCGGAGATGGCACTGGTCTGATAGCTTCTGTGCTCATAACCTCCCAGCACGCGGAAGCGGAAGATTCCCGTCGCCGCGTAATCGAGTCCGGCGAGTATTTCGGAGGTGAATGAATTCCCGCTGATCCCCGTTGGGGTTTGGTAGGGGTAGCCGACGCGAATCCCGCGTACGACCACGACCGCATCACGCAGAGGCGAAAATTCGTAGCGGCCAACGAGCTCGCCCACCTCCACGTTGCGGTTCTGATCGCTTGCCTGGAACCCGTTCACGAAACCGGAGCCGAACTGATAGTTCTGAAAATCGAGACCTGGGACGATGCTGATACGTCCGCCTGGATTGATCGTGTAATTCAGACGGAGATCGTTGACGTTATAGTTGATGAGCTGGGTGTTGGTGCCCGATCCGATCTGGTTCGGCCTTTGCGTCAGGGCCAGATGCGTGTAGGCGCCCGATAGGACGTCGGTGCCGATGTTGTAAGTGCCCCCGATGGCCGCCTGCCAGTCCGTAGCGTTCTGGGAACTCTGCTCAGGGTACTGGACCGAGTTGAAGGAAAGCGCCGCATTCACGCTGTTTCGCGCCCACCCTGACTCCGCAGAAACCGACCCGTTCGTCACGAAAGCAGCGCTGCCCTTGCCGCCTTTCACCTGCTGCGGATTTGTGTCGTAACCGATTGACTCGCTCAGCAAGGGACGAATGGTGAAATCACCGAGCTGGATACCGGGCCGCTCGAACCCCGGCTGGAGCTGGGTGAGCGGCGTATCGGGGGAAAGGGCGGCGACGAAGCCCGGAAAATACTGATCGATCACTTGTGACAGGGCTTGCGATGGGCGCACGGCCGCCGCAGCCACCGTGGCGACGATGGCGGCGCGCGCAATTCCACAGCACGCCGCTGTCCCCCGGCCTGCGCTCGTCTTTCCGGCTCGGACTGTCGGGTTTGTCCCGGCGAACCCGGACCCGTGGCCTCGAGCGTCGACAGACCTGAAAGCCCCGTGAGGCGCGGGGTCGGACAAGTCTCCGTTTTCGGAGCGGCTTCCCCTCATGCCGCCGCAGAGATTGAGGCAATTCCTTTATTCACGACCCGCCTGCCCGATTCCGATGCAGCATCATTGATAACCTGTAGCATCTCATCATGGAACCGGGAGACCGAGAAGCGCATTGCGTTGGCGCGGCAAAGAGCAGGGGTGATGTGGCCGCCGGACAACTCTAACTGTTCCACCGCGGCTTTGATCGCGGCAGCGCTCTGCTCTGGGAACAAAATTCCGGTCGCCATTTCGCCCGGCTTGCTGACGATGATGTCCGCGGCACCACCCCGGCCGAAGACGATCAGGGGAGTGCCGCAGGCTTGTGCCTCCACCAGGCTGATACCGAAATCCTCTTCGCCAGCGAACACAAAGGCGCGGGCCTGCTGCATATGCTCAATGAGCCGGTCCTGGGGCTGCGGCGGAAGGAGGGTAATGTTGTCCGCGCCGGCGGCAAGCCGGCGGATCTTGGCCTCCTCGGGACCCGAGCCAATGACAACGAGGCGGCGGTCAGGCATATCCCGGAACGCCTCGACGACCAAATCGATCCGCTTGTAGGGGACGAACCGCCCTGCGACGAGATAGGACGTCCGTGGGCCGTTCCAAAGGGCGAATCGCTGCACGTCCACGGGCGGATGCACGACCACCGACTCACGGCGGTACGTCTTGTAGATTCGGCGGGCAATGTAGCGCGAATTTGCCACGAAGACATCGACACTGTTGGCGGTCCGCACGTCCCATAGACGAAGCCGATGGAGGAGCCAACGGGCATAGAGACCGCGCAGCCCTCGGCCCATGCCACCCTCTTCCAGATATTGCGACTGCAAGTCCCACGCGTAGCGCATGGGCGAGTGGACGTAGCTGACGTGAAGCTGATCAGGACCTGTTATTACACCCTTCGCAACTGCATGGTTGCTCGAGATGATCAGGTCGTAGTTGGACAACGAGAACTGCTCGACGGCCATTGGCATGAGAGCCAAGTACTTGCGAAAGTGGCGGCGGGCGAGGGGCAGCTTTTGAATGAACGATGTCCGGACGGTCTTGCCAGCCAGGAACTCCATCTCATTCGGGTCGCGGAAATCCACGAGTGAATAGATATCAGCACCAGGAAACAGGGCAACGAGCTGTTCGAAGACTCGCTCCGAGCCGGCATACTTGTCCAGCCACTCATGTATTATTGCAACTTTCATCCGACCCACCCGCCGATACGCTGCCTACATAGCCGCATTTCAATTTCGCGGACGCCCCTTACCCCCCATCATTTGCCGGGTCCGTTCCGGTGTTGATAAGGATTCTCATAGATTAGCGGATTTGATCGATCAAGCACCTCAACTGCTTGGCTGCCTTTTCCCACGTGTACGCGTGGACGCGGGTTGACATGGCTCGGCGGAGTTCAGCCAGAGCCGGTCGGCTCTCGAGCAAGGCGATCAACTTCTCGGCTATGTCCTCGGGACTCGCTGGATTGCAATAGTGTGCCGCGTCGGCACAGAGTTCCCGCAACGCGGGAATATCGGCCGCGAGCAAAGGGCAGCCGCAGATCATCGCTTCGATTGCGGGGAGCCCGAAGCCTTCATAGAAGGATGGAAACACGCAGCAGCCCGCCGATTCATAAAGGGCACGCAGTTCCTCATCGGTGACCCGGCCGAGGTATTTTGCCGGTGAAGGCAAGGCGTGCTGCTGCGCCGCAAAAACGGCCTCATTCAGCCCGCCTGCGATCGCCAGATGGTAGCCGCGAGATGCCAGTTCCCGGGCGGCAAGGCGCAGCCCGCCGAGATTCTTGTGAGCCGAGAGACTTCCGACGGCGAGAACGTAGCTGCCTTCGCAAAGCCCGTGCCGTTTCAAAATGCTGGTATCCGGACGCAGTCGCGTCATGTGGTCCGCCCCTTCCGGGATGACCGTGATACGCGATTCCGGTATTCCGAGGCATCGTGAAATCTCGCTGCGGGAGAACTCCGACACGGTGACGACGTGGGCGCGGCTTCTGGCGAGAGCAGAATGCAGAATTTTATACCAGGCGCGGAAAGGTCGGGAATAGGCTTCGGGACAGCGATACACCCCAGCGTCGTGTATGACGACGACCTGCCTTCGGCCACGCAGTGGCGCCGTGTTGCCGAGGTTGAGAAGGATGCTGTTGCGAGCGAACGCGGGAAGCTCGAGCTGCTCCCAAGCCTGGCCTCGGAAACGCCCTACGACGCGCAGCTCGAGTCCGGCCGCCGTGCTCCACTCAGAGCGGGGCTCCTTGCCGGAGGTCGGCAGAAGCACGAGAGGTGTCTCACCGCTCGCTGAATAGATCCGGCCCAGAGCCGCGGCAATCTCCTCGGCAAAGCGCTGTACGCCTGTCAGCCGTTGCGTCAGGAAGCGCCCGTTAATCACAAGCGGGGCGTCCCCGTTCACCAAGGTTCGCAACCGAGCTTAACGGAAATACGATGTGTAGTTCCGGTAAACTTGGACGTGTCCGGCGTCCTGCGATGTCGCCTTGCTAGGCTTTACTTGGGTGAGGACTGTGCCGAGAACTCGCACCCCGTATGTGGACAGGACTTTTGCCGCACTCGTCACCATGGAGACCGGCGTCTTGCGCCAGCGGACGACAAGGATCGCACCGTCGGCCCGCATTGACAACACAGGGGCATCGGCGAACGGCAGCACCGGGGGCGTGTCGAGCACAATCAGATCGTAATGCTCTCGCGCATCCTCAAGTATGGCGTGAATTTGGTTAAGGGCCAGAAGTTTCGGAGCGTTGCTTGCGGAGGGCTGCAGCGTAATAATGTCCACCCCCGGCAGCACAGCGCGTTGCACCTGCGGTTTCTCCTCGGAAACCCGAGATCCCTTCGAACGTCTGATGCCAAGCAGCTTCTGGATCGAAGGGCGACGCAGGTCGCACTCCATCAACAGAACTCTGTGCCCGTCGCGGCCCGCGGTCGCGGCCAGAGACGTGGCAAAGAAAGTTTTGCCCTCATCCGGCAGCGCCGATGTGACTAGCACCACCCGCGCCCGGTACCGCTCTTGCCCGAATACCAACAGGCTGCTTATGAGGCGCACGGATTCCGTGTACATGGATGGCCGGTTCGACCTGAATAGTCTCCACACGTTCCGCGGAGCCAGCGGCACGTAGCCGAGCCCGATCAGTCCGGTCTGCAATTCTAGGTCATCAAGGTTGCGGACGCCTGTTGGCAGCTGTTCGAGAACGAGACAGAACCCGCAAGAGACCATTAATGCAGCAGCCAGGGCCAAAATCGCATACAGCCCGCGAGGAGGGCCAGACCTTGAGAGCGGCACTGCTGCGACGGCAACGCGCTCCGCTTCCGATTCTTGCAGGCGCACGCTGTTGAGCGTCTGTTCCGAGCGCGCAAGGTACTCCCGATAAATGGTTCGGGCTGCCTGCGCTTCGCTTTCAAGCTGACTGAGGCTGACGCTCGCTTCGCTCTGCTCAGTCACTTGGCCCTGCAGTCGACCCAATGACGCTTGCAGAGCAGAAACCTGCGCCTGGGCGGCATTCACCTCGCTGCGAACGCTCGCTGCGATCCTTGCGATTTCAGCGTTGATGCGGCGTGTGACGTCGTTCTGCGCTGCCAAGGCCGAACGAAGCATGGGGTTCTGGCTCATCTGCGTATCGCTCAGGCTCGCCGCACGGCTGCTGAGTCGTGCCTGTTCAGCCCGCAAACTGGCGATCAGCGGTGAGGAGATCACCTCCGGGCTCGCGTCGAGCTGCCCCGTGCGCATCGCCAACTCGATCTGTCGCAGCTTGGCTTGCTTCAGCGCGAGATCGTTCATGGCGGTGATCAAGCTGCCGTTGATCTGCGCCAGTTGCTGGCCAGCAACAGTGGTGCCAGGCGGGCTGTTTACGCCATTCGGCCCCTCGATCGAGCGCTGGGTGCCGATCAGGCCGTGCTTCGCCCTGTATGCCTCTACCGCATGCTCGGCCTGAGTGACACGATCTGCAAGCGGCTGAATTTGTTCATTCAGCAGGTTGTTCGCACGCCGAATGGCGGCGATCTTCTGCTCCTGCCGATACTGGAGATATGTGTCGACGAACGCATTGGTGATCGAGGCGCTGAGCTCCGGGTTCCCAGTGCGGGCACGTAGGCTGACGATGTAGGTCTTGCCGTCATTCGCGACGAGGATCTTGCCCAGCAGCATGTCGGTCGTGAGCTGCCGCCGTTTCGATTCGCTCAACGGCTCTCGCGCCGGCTCCGGCCTGCCCAGAAGCGCCAAAAACCGTTCGATGAACCGCTGCTGCAGTGACGGAGGGGCATCGATTTGCTGCGCGAACTCGGGATCGTGCGCCAAGCCTAGCTTGTCTACGACCCGGGCAGCGATTGTCGGTGAGTCGATGACATCGACTTGTGTGGCAACTCCGACGAGGTCGGGCCCCGGTTCCCGGCGCGTCGCCTGAAACTCATTGAGAGAAGCCTCTTGCGTATCGACAGAGAGAAGGGCTGTCGCATCGTAATACGGGCGAAGCAGGCAAATATAGGCGAATGCCGGCACCGTAATGCAGACAATGAGCGCAATGACAAGCCACTTCCGGCGCCACAAGACTGCAAACAGGCGGCCGGGAGGGACCTGCTGGGTCTCCTCTGGCTCTGGGAGGAGACCTGGATACTGGTAAGGCACAGGAACTGGAGGCCCGTTGATCGCAGACATCATCTCACAGCTCCTCGGTCACTCGCGGCGGACACGCTATCACCAACCGATCCGATCCTGACATCGCATACTAGGCCTTAACATTGGACTGATCTCACGTAAATGTGAGCAAAGGCAAGAGGTTTCGACGGCGCCGAATTCACGGTGGTCTCTAGGCCGAATTAACGATCTTTCAACCGCCATGCTTATCCTAGGGAGCAGCCCAACAGTTCGGCCGACTAACGA
>JAFAHH010000276.1 GCA_019237355.1 Acetobacteraceae bacterium
GGCCCGCGTTAACTCAACCGGCGACAATTCGCGCCGATCAAAGAGGCGGTTGAGCTCGGCAATCGTCAGAAAGGCGGGATCCATGCTGGGCTCGATCGGTTGGGCTGGATCCGCACGCTAGCGCGCATCGACAACCGACGCCAGAGACCTGGCGGGGAACGCATGGGCCAACGCCGCCGTTACGGACGGCAATGGGAACCGAGCCGGTCGGCCTGCGGCGGGATTGCTTAAACAGTGAAGGAGGAGAGTATAAAAACAACCCTGGGGGCGGTTGCTGCCGCATTTCTGCTCTCGGGCGCTGCCTGTGCGCTGCGCAGACCGCGGTTCAACCGCAACCCTATGGCACTTATGGTACGCCACCTCAAATCCAGCCCTACAAAGCAGCCGGTTGGGGCCAGACGCAGCCCTACGGCACGATGAGCCAGACCCAACCGTATAATGGCCCGCAGCTCACGGAGCGACCAGCCCAACCCAAACCTACGGGGCGAACTCGTCGGCTCAGTCTTACGGCGCAAGCAATCAGGTGCAAGCCCAGCTGCCTCAGGGAGCGTATCTCAGCAATTGCAAGGACGCCAGAATGGATGAAGGGACGCTTATTGCGTTCTGTCAAAGACCCAATGGCGACTGGCACACGACGGAGCTGCGCGTGAACCAGTGCCCCAACCCCAATGAGGTGGTTAACGCCAATGGCGATCTCGCTTGCGGCACGGGGACCGGGTACGGCTCGTCAATGCCGCCGGTGACACAGCGCCCGTATTGACTTTAAATTACGATAAACACGAGCTAAAACCCCGGCCCTCCGACCGGGGTTTTTAGATTCTGGGAACCAGCCGTGACAATTATCTGTTCGGACTGGTTGAACGTCTACAGGAGAGGCTCATGAAAACCGCACTCGGAACCTTCGCCGCATTGCTGGTTGCCGGCGCACTGTGCACCCAACCCGCCAATGCGCAGCCAGCCCCGCAAGGGTCTTATTTGAACAGCTGCACTCATATCGGCATGGATCGCGACAAGCTGGTTGCGGAGTGCCGCCGGATGGACGGGCGCTGGCAGCGGACGGTGCTTGATGTCGATCGCTGCGTTGGCGATATCGGCAACGACAACGGCCATCTCACCTGTAATCGCGCTGCGCGCGAAGGCTACGGGTCGAGCCGCCGGGATGAGTGGCGCGAAGGCTATGGTGCGAGCGCCGAGGATCACGGGTTGTGGGAGCACCGGGCGCGCTGCTGGCACATCATGGATCCGGCGGAACGCGAGCGCTGCTGGTGGGGCCGCTAGTTCAGCTTCGGTCATGGCCGCCCCCGGGCCACGGCGGTGGTGGTCAGTCGGGCGATAACCCGGGGGTGACCAGTGGGCCTTCAGCCGGGAGGAGCCTGCCCCCGGGCAGATCCAGGATCAGACCCGGGGGATTTTGAGCCAGCCGTGGCCATCCATGGACCCGCGGGTCCCGCCCCCGGAACGGGCCGGTCAGGGCCGGTCGTCCGGGGGGCGCGGGAGGGGCAACTCGGCTGATTGTGGCATTGTCAGAAGCGCTCGAGTTGGCACCAAAATGCGGCCCCGATCGCCCGGGGGCGGGCAGGAATGGGCAGCTGGACTACTTGAACGAGTCTGTGCACTCGCCCCCGCCGAAAGGTAAAAGGTAACGGCTGTTCATTCGGCAGCTGTCCGCTGGGCGGCGTGGCGGTCGATCTCGGATTGTATCGCCGCACTCGCCTGCCCGAGGAAATCCTCGTGGTGTTGCACCGCAAAGTTGTAGCTGGCGCGCAGCAAGTCGCGGCTTTTCTGGAAATGCGGATGTACGAAGCGCGCCATCAGCTCGTAATGCTTTTTGGTGGCGTCCCAATCTGCCCAGTTCTGCGCCAGCTCGCAGAGCACGCCGAACCCGCCTGAGCCCGCGATCAGCCGCTCGATATAGGCGACCGCGTCATCTGGGGTGCCGATGCAGGCCGTGCCCGTCTCGATCAGCCACTCGGTCGGGTCGCCGACGTCGGCCGGAATGATCGGGAAGGTCGCGATATCGCGGAAGTAGTTGGCGAAAGCCTGGACCCCGAACTGCACGTTCCTGCGCGCCTGCTCTCGGGTCTCGGCGATGTGGAAGAAGCCGACGACGCGCCAGTTCTTGCGGTCGGGAATGTGCCCGTTGGTGCGTGCGGTTTCTTCATAAAGGCCCCAGTTGGCGGTGTGGCGTTCCATCTGCGCCGGCGAGGTGCCGCCAATCGACAGCATGCCGACCCCGTATTTGCCGGCGAGCAGCGACCCCGACGGCGAGCGCGCCGCCGCCACCGCTAATTCCATAGTCGGATGGGTGTAAGGCCGCAATTGCAATTGCGCCTCGGTCAGGTTGAACCAGTCGGTCTTGCGGTTGACGATCTCGCCCTTGAGCAGCCGCACGATGACGGCGAACGATTCGTTCATCATCCGGCGCTGAGCGCCGGGGTCGATGCCGATCTTCAGCGCGTCATGGACGAGCGCCCCCGGGCCGACCCCGAACATCGCCCGGCCGCGTGTCATGTGGTCGAGCTGGACCATGCGGTCGGCCACCATGAACGGGTTGTGATAGGGCAATGACACCACACCCGTGCCGAGGCGGATGTGGCGGGTGCGCTGGGCGGCGCCGGCGATGAACATCTCCGGGCAGGCGATCAGCTCGAACCCGCCCGAGTGGTGCTCGCCGATCCAGGCCTCGTGGTAGTTCAGGCGATCAAGGTGTTCGAGCAGCTCCAGATCGCGCTCGATCGACAGGGTCGGGTTCTCATCGTGATTATGGAAGGGCGCCAAAAAGATGCCGCTGCGCAAATAGAGCTCGTCCATGCCGTGTCCTCCGGCGGAATGCCCCTCGCTTGCTTCTCCGCAAGCCCGGGCGGGAAGGGAGCGGGTTTAATGGTCAACCATCGAAATGGCCCCGGCAAGCGAATTTCCCCAAGCACCCTGCTGCTGTATCATGGCTGCCATCACCGCGAGGAGGAGCAACATGCCCGAGCTCGATACCTATGCGACGCAGGGAGTTCCGTGGCCCTCGAACACTCTGAGCGAGGTGCCGTTCCGCGTCTATACCGATCCCGAGCAATACCGGCTCGAGCAGGAGCGGATCTTCAAGGGGCCGACCTGGAGCTTTCTTTGTCTTTCAGCAGAAATCGCCAATCCGGGTGACTATGTCACGACAACGATCGGCGAGACGGCGGTGATCGTCGCCCGCGACCTCTCCGGCAACATCAATGGCTTTGTGAACCGTTGCGTGCACCGCGGCAACCTGCTCTGCCTCGAACGGCACGGCAATGTCAGAGAGATCAAGTGCATCTATCATGGCTGGACCTATGATCTGACGGGC
>JAFAHH010000334.1 GCA_019237355.1 Acetobacteraceae bacterium
TTGCGCTCAACATCCCATAGATCAGCGAGGCGCGGGCCTGCTGAAACGCGTTCGAGCATCTCATCCATCTGCCTGGCGCCCGAGAACCAGGCGAGCGGATCGAGCATCTTTCGGAACGTTGCCTCGATGACCGGATCAGCGTCGTCCGCCTGAGGGAATTTTTCTGCAAGCCCAGCGGCAACCTTGCTGGCCGAAGCCCACAAATCCGCGACGGCTTGGCTCGCCTTGCTGAGCTCGGCCGTCTCGGCCTGCAGGTTGGGCACCAAGGCCAGTCCACCGGCCGTTGCGGCTGCCTTCATGCTCTCCGTGAAGGCACGCGCACTAGCATCCTGGGAGGAGAGGAAGGCCTTGCCGCCAAGCGTCCAGAGATCCGCCAGCGCTTTGCCGTATTCGAACATATCCATGGCTAGAACTCGATCAATTGCCGGACCACACGGCCTTGGTGCAGCAGGTCGAAACCCGCGTTGATCTGTTCGATCGGCATACGCCCGCTCAGCAGCCGATCAACTGGTAGGCGCCCTCTGCGATACAGCTCAATGTAGCGTGGGATATCGCGCGAGGGCACGCAGGTGCCGATGTAGCTGCCCTTGACGGTTCGCTCCTCCGCGACAAGCTGCACGAGCGGCAATGGCAAAGCGGCGGTGGGTGGAGGCAGCCCCGCGGTTACGGTCGTGCCCCCGCGGCGCGTGACTTTGAAGGCGAGCTCCATCGCACGCGCCGCCCCAGCCATTTCGAATGCAAAATCTACCCCGCCGCGAGTCGCCTCTTGGACCTGGGCGGCAGCATCGGATGCACGGGCATTCACGGTATCGGTTGCGCCAAGCTGGCGTGCAAGGCCCAGCTTCTCATCGGAAAGGTCGATTGCAACGATCTGCCGCGCCCCGGCGGCGACAGCGCCAAGCAACGACGCCAGGCCCACGCCGCCGAGTCCGATCACCGCCACCGACTGGCCCGCCTGGACCTTCCCGGTGTTAACAACCGCCCCAACGCCGGTCAGCACCGCGCAGCCAAACAGCGCTGCTTCGCTCAACGGCAAATCCGGATCGATTTTCACCAAAGACCGGCGCGAGACAACCGCATGATCGGCAAAGGCCGAGCAGCCGAGATGATGGTTCATCTCCGCCCCATCGCAATGCAGTCGCCGTTTGCCCGAGAGCAGCGTCCCAGCCCCATTCGCCGCCGCCCCCGGCTCACACAACGCCGGGCGGCCTTCGGCGCAAGGCAAGCAGTGGCCGCAGCTCGGCATGAACACCATAACCACGTGATCGCCCGGCGCGAGGTCGGGTACATCCTCCCCGACCTGTTCCACAATCCCGGCCGCCTCATGGCCGAGCGCCATCGGCATTGGCCGGGGCCGGTCGCCGTTGATGACGGAGAGATCCGAATGACATAGCCCGGCGGCTTCGATCTTCACCAAAACTTCGCCGCGGCCGGGTGGGTCGAGATCGAGCTCCCTTATGGTCAAGGGCTTCGCTTGCGCATACGGCGGTTCGACGCCCATGCGGTCGAGCACTGCGGCGCGAATTTTCATTTTGGCCTCCCGCTCTAAGCCGGCGTTTCCGCCGCAAAACGCTTCCGCAACTCATCAACCAGCACCCGTTTGTTTTCGGAGTAATCAACCGGAACGGTCACGAGATGCAGGCCGCCCTGGCTGAACGCCGCTTCCAGCGTCGGCACGAGGTCTTCTGTGGCACCCACGCGCCATCCCTTCGCACCATAGGATTCGGCGTATTTGACGAAGTCGGGATTGCCGAAGGTCAAGCCCCAATCGGCAAACTCGTCCACCGCTTGCTTCCAGCGAATCATTCCATACGCATCGTCTTGCAGGATCAGCACCACCAAATTGAGACGGAGCCGAACCGCCGTTTCCATCTCCTGGCTGTTCATCATGAACCCGCCATCGCCGCATACCGCCAGCACGCGCCGGTTTGGGTAAATCATTGACGCCATCATCGCCGATGGCAGCCCGGCTCCCATCGTCGCCAGCGCATTATCCAGCAGCAAGGTGTTCGCAACGCGGGTGCGGTAGTTGCGTGCAAACCAAATCTTGTACATGCCGTTATCGAGCGCGACGATCCCGTCCTCCGGCATGACCTGGCGCACATCGTGCACGATGCGCTGGGGTGTTAGCGGAAACCGCCCTTCGGTAGCACGGTCGGTGATGCGGGCCAAAATCTCCTGCCGCAGCGGCAAGAGGGCAGAGGCACGGCTCAGCTTGCCCTCGAGCCGGTCGGCCAGCAACGAAAGGCTTGGGCCGAGGTCGCCCACCACCTCAGCGTGCGGAAAATACACTTGCTCCACATTGGCCGGCGTATAGCTCACGTGAATCACTTGCGGCCCCCGCGGCCCCATGATGAAGGGTGGCTTTTCCACCGTATCATGGCCGATGCAAATGATCAGATCCGCGGCATCGATCGCCTCATGCACATAGTCGCGCTCGGAAAGCGCGGCCGTGCCCATATAGAGGTTGGAACCGCCAGCAACCGTGCCCTTCCCCATCTGGGTGGTAAAGAAAGGAATGCGGGTGCGCAGCACAAAGTCCGACAGGGCATCGGCAGCGCGGGGCCGGCTCGTGGCAGCGCCCAACATGATCAGTGGCCGCTCGGCCCGGGCAATCATCGCCGCCGCCCGGTCGAGCGCGGCCGGGTGGGCGACAGGAATATCGATCGGCAGCGGCTGCACGATCGGAACGCCAGGCGCTTCCTCACCCGCAATGTCTTCCGGCAGCTCCAGGTGCACGGGGCCGGGCCGCTCCTCCTGCGCCACCCGGAATGCGTCACGCACCAGCGTCGGGATCATCGCCCCGCTAACGATCTGCCGCGACAGTTTGGTAATCGGCTTCATCGAAGCAATCATATCGACAATTTGAAACCGGGCCTGCCGGGCAGTCATGATCGCCTTCTGCCCCGTGATCATGACCATCGGCATGGCGCCGAGATGGGCGTATGCAGCCCCAGTCGAGAAATTCAGCGCACCCGGCCCTAGGGTGCTGATGCAAACCCCGGGCTTGCCTGTTAATCGGCCGTAGGTGGCGGCCATGAACGC
>JAFAHH010000340.1 GCA_019237355.1 Acetobacteraceae bacterium
GGCGCTTTGCAGCAGGAACAGGCCGGGCGCGGCGCAGATGCGTTTAATCGTCTGCTTTACGAGCGATTGGACGCCACCTTGGGGGAGTCCTTATGCGCCTTAAGACAGGCGCTTCCCGCACCGACGACACCGGCAGGCCGCGCTAGAGGGAATAAGCCCATCCCATGAAATACGGCTACGCGCGGGTTTCACGGGCGGCAAGAGCGAGAGCGTTGACGACCAGGCGCGGCAACTGACCAAGGCCGGCTGCAAAAAGGTTTTCCGCGACGTGCATGTGAGCGGAGCAAAAACTGAGCGCGCGCAGCTTCGCCGCGTGATCGACCAGCTTGAGGCCGGCGACGTGCTGATGGTAACGCGGCTTGACCGGCTCGCGCGATCGACGCGCGACCTGCTGAATACGCTCGCCGCCATTGCTGAACGCAAGGCCGGTTTCAAATCCTTGCCGATGCATGGGCCGACACCACCACATCACACGGCAGTCTGATGGCTGCGGCGCTGCTTTTTTTGGCGTGGACGCGGCTGGGCCGCCTGGCTTCCCGTTTTGAGGCGCTGGTGGCGGCAGTTCGCTCGGGCCGGCTTCCCTCCGCGCGGGCGCCACGCGTGTAGGCTGCGGGCGATTTTGAATTACCGCTGCTGGAGGGCCTGCCTCAGCCGTTTCGGCTACCAAGTGGGTTCGGGTGGCTGATCCGGCTGGTGCCGGGGGCGGCAGCCTATAGCGGGCAGGTGCAGCACTTGCTGGCCGACCCGGAGATGGCGGCGCTGCTCGCGGCGTCGCCGCAAGCGAGCCGGATCCTGCGGCCGCTCTGCCAGATGCTGGCGGTCCGGCTAGGTCCGGAGCTGGGTGCGACGCGGCGCGGGCGGTCGGCATCGGCCGCTCGTCCTACAGATTCTGAAGGGCAGCCGGAGGCGTCCGCGACCCTGGCTGTTCCGCCATCCTCCTCTCCGCGGGGTATTCCAGCGGCTTCGCCGGCGGCTCCGGGTTCCCAACTCGCAAGCACCGGGTCCCATTTTGCGGCCCAAGATGAGGGCCCGGGATTGGGGTCCCGGCCTTGGCCCGCTCCGCCCGCCGGGTCGCGGCCGGGGCCTGGCCTGGAAGCTCCGCCCGCTCCGCCTCTGCAGACGGGGCTGCCGGGAGCTGACGAGGTCGGGCGGGCGATTGTCGCGGGGGCTGACCCGCCAGTAAGCCGGGCCTAAGCGCGGCGGCCTCGGCGCGCCAAGTATGTTCCGGTTGAGAAACACTGGCCGGGCTGGCCTTTATTCGTCGTAGGCGGGAAGCAAACCGCGCCTGATCGGATCGATTTTGCGTAGGGCGGTGCTTATGTCACCGCCCCATCTTTGTCCGCCACTCAGCAAAATCGGCCAAGACGCGTTCGTCGGTTGGTGGGTATAGTCCGCGGATCGACCGGCCCCTTTCAACCTGCTCGGCCACAAAATCTTCATACGCTGTCATCTCCACCGCCTCCTCGGCGATCTCGTCGGCCAGGTGTGCCGGGATGACGATGACCGCTTCGCCGTCGCCCACGACGACATCGCCGGGGAAGACCGGAGCGTCGCCGCACGCGATTGGCACGTTGCTGTCGATGGCTTGGTGCAGGACCAGATTGGGTGGGGCGGAAGGGCGGCTATGATAAGCCGGGATCGCAAGCTGAGCGATCTCCGGGGAATCCCGAAAACCGCCGTCGGTTACGATTCCCGCAACATCGCGCGTCATTAGCCGCCTGATCAGAATTGACCCGGCCGAGGCAGCCCGCGCATCCTTGCGGCTGTCGATCACAAGAACCGCGCCGGCCGGGCATTCCTCAATTGCTTTGCGCTGTGGGTGCTCCGGATCGCGGAACACGGTAATCGGGTTCAGATCCTCGCGAGCTGGAATGTACCGCAACGTAAACGCCGGTCCGACCATCGGCTTCGGGTGGGAGCCTAACGGATGGACGCCCTGGATGACTTGAATGCGGAAACCGCGCTTATATAGAGCGGTTGAAAGCGTCGCGGTGCTGACGGTTTTGAGCTTATCGCGGGTTTCTGGGCTGAGGGAGGACATTACTTCGCTCCGGGTATGGTGACGGACTTTACGGCGCAGGCGCCTGAATTCGCGCGGCGGTCGATGTATTCCGATCGAAACGTCAGGGTCTCCGCCGGGCTGCTGAGGGCCTATCGGGGAACGCGGTACGAAACGGCAGGGGCCGTGATATGGGTCGGAAGGCGGTTTGCCGCGATGGACAAGGTGCTCGCCGGGCTCGGTGCGCATGAGGGCGTGTTCATCACCGCCTGGAATCCTCGATCGCGGCGCATGCAAGAGGCTTGGAACCGCCGCATGCAGCGGCAACTCGATAGCCGGCTGCGGAGCATACCGAAGCGAACAGCATGCGGAAGGCTCGGGCGTTGGTGGGAAGAACACATCTTTGCGGGCGTGGATATTCGGCGAGCAAAGATCCTTGCGCGGCAGTTCAGGCAAAATGGGCTGGTTGTAGTGCGAACCGGCCAGCCCGCCCGGTTGCTGATTCTACCCTATAATTAGGCTTTCCACCCTGGTTTCCGCGGCGGCGAAAATGCTTGCAAGGGCGGCAACCGCAGTCCGAGCAAAGCCAGGACTGGTTCGGGATGGCGCTGCGCCCGCCGTGGCGAGCACCGGGCAGGGCTGCAGCCTCGCGAATCGGGCGAGGTCGCCGCCTAGGGAGAGCACCTCGACCTGCTTATCGATGTCGTTGCTCATTCCGGATCCTACATCACCTACGCCGTTGCGTACAAAGCACTTCTTCTCGCTCGAGCCGGGCAATTTCATCGCGGCTGTAACCATGTTGCTCGAGCACCTCGTATCCATGCTCGCCGAACCGGGGAGGCCGCAGGCGCGTGCCGCCTTGGGTGCGGGAGAGCTTGATCGGAGTGCCAAGACCCCGATACTGGCCAAGCTCGGTTACCATTTCGCGATGCGCGGTATGCGGGGCGGATGTCGCCTCGTCCACGAACAGCACCGGCCCCGCGGGCAGGCCTTTCCTGATCAGGCGCGCCGTGAGCTCGTAGCCGTCCTGCTCGGCGAAGGCCGTACCCAATTGCTCCATCAGCTCGGGGCGGTTCTTGACCCGGTCGGCGTTGGTTTTGAACCGCGGGTCATGCGCGAGTTCCGGTATGCCGATTTCCTGCGCGAGCTTTCGGAACTGCCCATCATTTCCGATTGCAATAAAAATTGAGCAGGTCTGGGTGCGATACCTCTCATACGGCGCGATATTCGGATGCGGATTCCCAAGCGGCATCGGCCGCTTGCCGTTTAGGAAGAAATTCGCGGCCTGCGGATGCAGCAAGGACATGCCGCAATCATGGAGGGTCATGTCGAGGAACTGGCCCCGGCCGGAGCGCTGCCGTTCGTAGAGGGCCATGAGGATCGCAACCGCGGAGTAGAGGCCGGTGCCCATATCCACCA
>JAFAHH010000479.1 GCA_019237355.1 Acetobacteraceae bacterium
GCTGATACCGGCTATGGGAACAATTCGAAGTTCAGTCGCGACCTGGAGCGGCTGATGGCCCAACTGAACGACATGGCGCGTTCGTTCCGTGCCCTCTCGGACCTGCTCACGAGGCATCCCGAGGCGCTGATTCGTGGACGCACCAACACCGGTGTGGAATAGATGGCGTGCGGGCGAAGGCACTTCGTTGTTCAAGTCGCCATGCTGGCGGCACTCGCGGGATGCGCGTCACCGAGCCCGGTGCTCTATACACTCGCACCGGTGCCGGGCCCGGCGCAGCCCGGCGGGCCCAAGCTGGTGTCGGTGAGGGAGGTCAGTCTCGCGCGCTATCTCGAGCGGTCTCAGATTGTCCGATCCTCGGAAGGCTATCAGCTCGCCGTGGAAGCCAACAATTGGTGGGGCGAACCACTGGGGGCGATGATTGGGCGCGTGTTAGAGGAGGAATTGTCTCAGCGTCTGCCGGGCACGACCGTGATCGGAGACACGGGCGCCATAGGGGGCGACCCGGATGCCGTTGTCGAAACGAATATCCTGAGATTCGATGCGGACCACGCCGGCACGGTGGTTTTGAGAGCTCAGGTCGCGGTCACGTTTCCTAAATCACGACGCACGCCGCGTATCCGTTCTGTCCGCCTCACGGCGCCGCCGGCCACGGCGGATATTCGAGGCGAAGTCGCCGGCATGAGTGTGGTGCTGGGGCAGCTCGCTGACACCATTGCTGGAATGCTGCGGGCCTGAAGGACTAAGGTGTCGTGATGCTGAAGCGGCAACAATGGATTGGGGACTTCAAAGTGCGGTCACGAATTCCGGGAAGCCTCGTGGGCTATACTGGGCGTTCTGGCCTCCGCCTGCGCTCGGGAACCCGCCTATCTGACGCAGACCTCCTCTCCAGCGCCGGGGCGGTCCTTCGATGGACTGTATCAGGGCTCGGCGCAGGTTAAGGACCACTCTGAGACTGTCCCGGCAACCCGACCCTCACCTATTCCGCAGACATCTATCTGACGGCTCTTTAAAAGATCAGAGCGGGGCGATGGGCATCATAAAAGGGGCGCGTCACAGGCACCCGCATGGACGCCGTGATCAGCGGGGCCGGCTGCGAATACGCCGTCACGGCCGATCGTTCGTGAAGGAACCTCCTGTCCGGATCGCCAAAGCCTGAGACGAACCGTCGGAGCCGGCATGCCGGCTCGTGCCTCGGGCAGCCGCTGGTCTCGCGAAGGCTTCGCGGGCGCCGAAATCACAGGGTGTGTCTTCCGTGCAAGGAATTGTCGTGGCCTGTTGCGCCTATGTTGCGCGACCGGTGCCTTCGCGTTAGCGTTCCAACCCTTGGTGTTGGCGTTCCAACTAAACCGGGTAGAGGGGGGCGGTTAACATGGATTTCCGACTGACGAGCGTGACCCTGCTATGCGCACTTGCGCTGACGGGCTGCCAAAACGCGCAAAGGGTGGAAAACGCGGCGTTTCAGCAGTCGCCGCCGGGAAAGATCACTCAGATCGATCCGAACTGGGTGTATGAGCCGCGGGTGCAGATCGAGGACGGACTCCGGAGGATTCATGACCAGCTCGGGATCACCCCCGCGCAGGAGCCTCAGTGGCAGGCGTTTGCCCAGCAGGTTGCGAGCTCCTCGCATCAGTTCAATGGGACCGTCTCAAGCCTACGCCAGACGGATCCCCAGCTCATGACTTACATGTCTGGTCGTCGGATTCAGGAAGCTCGGATGACCGTCTATGACCAGGTTCAGCCGGCCTATGACCAGCTTTATCGCGTCATGACGCCCAGTCAGCGCATGCAATTCAATAATCTGATCGTTGGCCCGAGGTCCCAGACCTGCGGCCTGCTCTGCCAAGTGGGGGTTATCTCGTAGCGGCATTTGGGCTGATTACGCGTAATAACTTGCGGCGCTGAGCGCTTACCGAAGTATTACGCGTGCTTGTTTCGTAACCATTGTTTTTCCTGCCCAGCCCGCCGAGGCCATTGGCCTCGGCGGCGCGGCTCGTCTGCCTCGCGAAAACGACAAGAGGCCTGCCTGACGCCGTGCATTCGATGAGCGTGTCGTTTGGGCAACGCCCGGTCGTATTTGCCACATATGGGCCGTCTACGAGGGGCTAAGAGCTTGCGAGGGCGGAAGGTTGAAGAATACGAATACGAGGAACTCTGAGGCGTACGCGGCAAACATCGCAGTGGGGGGTCGACCATGCGGACGATAACAAAGCTTGGGCTGCCAATGGTTGCAGCCGCGCTGGCAGCATGGCCAGTGGCTTCGATGGCTCAACCTTACCCGGGCCTTTACATCGGCGCCGGCGCCGGCGGCAACATCATGCAAGATCAGACGCTGAAGTCGATCAGCGTGTCCCCTGCGTTAGCGCCCGAAATCGGCGGGGTGTTCCCGCTCAGCTTCAACGGACGGTTCGGCAACAGCACGATCAGCATGAGGAGCGGCTTCGCTGGAGAGGCGAGCGCCGGCTGGGGCTTCGGACCGCTCACGTCATTTGGTGGCCCGCGGGTGGAGATCGAAGGCAACTACTCGCAGAACGAGTTTCAGAGTGTTTCAATCCCTGTCGGTAATGTCATCAATCCCGGCAGCAGGTTCGGTGCCGGGCGGAACGAGCAGAAATACGGCGTCTTCGGCAATCTGATCTGGGACTTCGATATCGGTGTTCCCTGGGTTTACCCGTACCTTGGCGGCGGTGTTGGCGGGCAGTGGTCGCTTTGGACCGCCCGTTTCAACAACCTTCTCGGCGCAGCCGCGGGCGTACCGAGTGTGACCAACGTGTCGTCCCAAAATACACAGGGCAGCTTCGCCTATCAGGGCATCGTCGGGGTCAGCTTCCCGATACTTCCGGTTCCGGGACTCTCGATCTC
>JAFAHH010000714.1 GCA_019237355.1 Acetobacteraceae bacterium
TTGATGAAACAGAGCCGGCGCTAACCTGGAACGTCGCCGTGGGTATGGTTCGTCCCGACGACGCGCTGCAGCGGGAGATCGACGCAGCGGTCGAGAAGCTCCGGTCGGATGGAACAATCGACCAGATTTACCGCCGTTACGGGGTCGCCCTGGAGCGGCCGAAATAGCGATCACGCTAGAAGTGATGGTTTCAAGATCGCAACCATCACTTCTAGCGGTCTGCTGCGGGGCCGAAAGGCCTCAGACCCCATCCACTAAGTGATTGGATTGCAAAGACTCTGCCTTTGCTGGGGTCCAGGGGCAAAGCCCCTGGCCTTCTTTGGTTGCTTTACGAACGACCGACTTCAGTGTTTTTCCGCGCCTGCTAAACTAAGGCTAATGGCTCGAGGCCATCACCCGGTTGGAAAGCCCGGTTTCAATGGAAACCGCAAGCGCCAGCGCCACGCAGCGATACCCGAGATCATTATGATGCAGGCCGTCCGCCGAAACGAACCACTCATAGGGCGCACCCTCCTCGCGCCAGTAATCCATCAATGCGCTGCGGGAGAATAAAGAAGCGCCGGTGGCCTGAGCCACTTCGGCCAGTTCCCTCTCGATTACAGCATGTTCCGGAGCGGCCAGAACAGCCGGGGAGCGTTGATTGTCCATCAGAATGACATCGGCGCCCGCCGCATGCAGGCGTTCGACCCCTTGCGTTACCTGGCGGCGAAACATGTCAGGATCGGCGCCTCGCATGGCGCCATTGGAACCTACCTGCCAGATGACCAGTTGCGGCCGGATCGCGATCACATCGGATTGCAGCCGGGCCAGCTCTTCGGGCGCATCCTGTCCGCCAATTCCGCGGTTGATGACCGCCATATGGGCCTGCGGCAGCCCCTCATTCAGCGCCTCCTGGAGTTCGGCCGGGTAGGTATGCCCGGCCGCGGAAGACATCGAGCCTTGAGTCGAAGAGGAGCCGAACGCGACGATAACTACCGGCATCCCGGCCTTTAAGGCGGCCTGGGTGTGAGGAAGCGCTGTAATGGGATCGGGCAAAGATGCAGGACACGTAGAGACCAGCCTTTTGGCACCGCTCGTAGCCACTGAGCCAGCCGTCACGGGATCTTTTGAAACGATCGCGAGCAGGCCCCCGCACAGAGCGAGCACGACCATGGGCTTGAGCGCAGCGCGTATTTCTTTTTTGATGTCCCTCATGGCTAATCGTTAATCACGTTTTCGTGACAAGAGTCCAGAGCAATCCGCGTCCGCCTCGCAAAAAATGCCGACTGTCGGCGAAGCGTAACGCAACCGATGTAAGTTGCCTATGCCGCCCTGCGTGACATCAATGTAAGCTCGGCCACCCGGCCCAGCAGCTTCGCTTGGCGGTAAGGTTTGGCGAGGATTTCAAATTCCCCCAAGCCGCCGTGCCGCGCCAGCACGTCCGCCGGGTAGCCGGAGGTGAGGAGCACCGGTAACTCGGGGCACATCCGCCGTGCCTCCCGCGCCAGTTCCACCCCGCTCATGCCGCCGGGCAGCACTATGTCGGAGAACAAGATGTCCAGCTTGGTGCCGGATCGGAGCACCGATAACGCCTCACCGGCATCCTGTGCCGGGACAACCGCGTGACCTGCACCAACCAGGGCGCTCTGCGTGGCATCGAGGACGTCCCGATCATCCTCAACCAGCAGCACCGTCCCACTGCCGACAGGAGTGGCTTCGGCCTGCTCCAGGGTGCCGAACGCCCCGTCATTATCCGCATCGACGGCAAAAGCACGAGGGAAGAAGAGTGAGACGCGGGTTCCTCGCCCTGGCGCGCTATCTATTGTGACCGCGCCGCCCGATTGGTGCACGAACCCATGCACCTGCGGCAAGCCGAGTCCCGAGCCCTTGCCCACCTCTTTCGTCGTGAAGAATGGCTCGAAGACATGTGCCCGCACCTCTGGCGACATTCCGGAGCCGGTATCCGTGACGTCGATGCGCACATAATCGCCGGGAGCAATGCCGTTGAGAGCCGCCGCCCTGCTCATGCTTATCGAGACGTTGCTCATGCCGATGATCAACGCACCGCCTCGCGGCATTGCATCACGGGCATTGAGGACGAGGTTGAGGATCGCCGCCTCGAATTGCGAAGCGTCGATGTAGCAGGGCCACAAAGCCTGCTCGGCATGCATCTCAAACGTGATAGCCTCGCCGAGCGCGCGGCGGATCAGTTCGCTTGTTTCCGCGAGCAACTCGCTCACGCGGGCG
>JAFAHH010000869.1 GCA_019237355.1 Acetobacteraceae bacterium
CCAAATACTAAAAGGGGCGGCGCGGCTCTGAAATCCCAAGTCCTTTGCGTCACTACGCTGAAATTTGGGCCTTTGGCCGGGGGCTGACTCTCCCGTCAGCGCTCAATCAGCCGCCGTGTCGCCATCGACAGCTCAACCAATGCTTCCAACAGTTGTTTGCTGATTGATATTGCATCGCTTACCTTGGTCTCGCTGGAGACATTATCGAGATGCTCGGCTAGCAAGCGCCGCGCAGCCTGGTCAGACCGCGGTTGTTTTTCGGGTTTGCTGGTAGTTGACATAACCATGACTTGCGCGAAGCGCGGTGCATACAACGGGAAGTTATAGAACAACCCATCTTTCGCAAGCTTGGTTTGAGGATGCTGTCACCGACCCGTTGGATTTGGCCGTGAGCGCGTGGTCCGGGTGGGGTCGTTGGGAACATAGGTCCGCCGCCGTTTGGTTAGCGCTACCGGCGGCATCGTGTGGTCTTTCGCCTTCGACTTGCCTGGCGTCTCCAACGAGGCTGGTCGAGATGCTGTACTGGTGGCGCTTTCAGACACTGGTGGAGTGGGGGTTTCTGCCGCAATTTCCGCAACTGCCGGGGACGAAACCACCGCATGCTTCAGCAACCCGGGCCGCGGGTGCGCCCAACAGTTGGAATTCAGCGCGCGAAGTAACAACTTGAAGCTCTTGAGTTCCACCGAATCCTTGGTGGTCCTCAGCCACCAGATGGCGCCTCCGGGCGTGAGCGCCAGGCTGAAGCCGCAGCGGCAGCGGCGGAACGTCCAGCCTTCGATTGCTGCCACGTACACCGGCAGATGGCCGATATGGTGGCCGCCCGTAATCGCTCGCTCGAAGTCGTCGAACTTCTTACGGTGTCCTGTCCAGTTAGGAGCCGGGGCCTCCATTGGTTCCTCGTCGTCAATCATCGAATCGTGATGTTTTTCGTGCATCGGCTTTCGCTCGGGCCGTAGGCCTCGTTCCTTTCGCGATGAAGAAAATGTCATGGCGCTTCGCAGAGGCCAGCAGGCATAACCTGCAGTTGTGTATGTTCAGGCGGACCGACGCCGCAAAGCAAGCGTGCGTCGAGTTTCGCCCAAGCGGTGTTGCCGAGGCAGCCGACCTGATTGCGCACCGGGGGCCGGCCAAAACGCATGGCCGGCGGGCATGGGGCATGCTGGCGAGGGAAAGCCATCCCGATCAATGATTCCCGCTCAAGGCAAGTCTCATCGAGGTTTTGAAACTGTTAAACATCCGCTAAGAATACGGCCAGAGTGGCAGACAGATGTAGTCGCGGCCGGAGCCGTTATTCAAGCAACAGTTGTGGCAAGCGAATACCTTGCCCATCGCCGGGGTTGATGAAGTCGGCGTGGGCGCCTGGGCCGGTCCGGTGATTGCCGCCGCGGTGGTCCTGCCACGCGAGCTTTCGCTGCAGGGTCTGAATGATTCCAAATTGCTCAGCGCCAAGCGGCGCGCAGCGCTGTTCGATGCCATCCGGCAACGTGCGCTGGCGATCGGGGTAGGGCGGGTGGAGGTGGCGGAGATCGACCGGCTCAATGTCTACTGGGCAGCGATGCTCGCGCGCCGGCGCGCGGTCGAGGCGCTGACACTCACACCGGTCCATGTGCTGGTCGACGGCAAGCGGCGGATCATGGGACTGAATCTGCCGCAGACGCCGATCATCGAGGGCGACCGGCTGCATCCCTCAATTTCAGCGGCGTCGATTATCGCCAAGGTCACTTGTGATCGATTGATGGAAGAACTGGGCGCGGTCCATCCGGGTTACGGCTTTGAGCGGCACAAGGGCTACGGCACGCCGGAGCACCTGGCGGCGCTGACCCGATGGGGACCGCTGGCGGTGCATCGCCGTTCCTACCTGCCGGTAATCACGGCCGAAGGCCGGCAGCGGGAGTTCTTTCTCAGGCCAGGCGCGGAAAAGCACACGGGGAGACAATATTCCCGACGAAAATGAGAGGGATGGAGACATGCTAGACCACCCGGCGGACGAATGAAGGCCATTGGGGAATTCATCGCCAAACGGCGCAAGGCGTTGGGGCTGAGCCAGAAGGAGCTGGCGGCACTGATCAAAAATCGCGACAGCAAGCCGCTGTCGATGCCCTATCTGAGTTACCTGGAAATGGCCGCGGCGAACCGCCTGGAGTACCTGCTCGACCATGTTTAGCGCACATGCCGCCCACGCGGGTGCGCTGCTGAGGCGTTGGCAGAAGTGGAGGTTTCCGCCCGTGCGAAGTACCGCCTGCCGTACGGCATGCTGGCGGGCGGGTGGGCCCGAGCACCGGCGACAGATCGCGGAGGTGATCAGGCGCTGGAACTCCAACCGTCACCATTAACCGGATGAAAGAAGTAGCGAGGTGCCTGCCGCAATTGTGAGCGCATCCGGCAAATCTTTCGATGAATTCTCTTGTACTCGTCGCACCTGCCGCCGAGCGGCCGTCAGTTTTTGAGCCTTAACTGGGCGCTATTCAGGATGGGCGCACTGAGCGCAACGACCCTCGCTATCGACGAATTCCTTAACGACCTTGCCCTTGGCGGTACGCCGGTAGGTGATAACTTGCCTTCTGCATTGG
>JAFAHH010001014.1 GCA_019237355.1 Acetobacteraceae bacterium
GTGGAAATTGCAATTCGCGAAGCGGTCGGCCGGGGGGGCGTATCGGTTCTGGTGATTCCGGGGGATGTCGCCTTGCAGCCCGCACCGAACGCTTCCGCGCCAAAGCTCGCGGGCCTGCTGCCGCCCCGTCCGGTAATAATTCCAGCAGCTTCGGATCTCGATCGGCTCGCAGCGCTCCTGAACGGCGGGAGCCGAGTAACGATCTTGTGCGGCTCCGGATGCGCAGGCGCACATGATGATCTTTTGGCACTCGGCCAACGGCTCAAGGCGCCGATGGTTCATGCGATGCGCGGCAAAGAGCATGTCGAGTGGGACAATCCCTACGATGTTGGCATGACCGGGCTGATCGGCTTCTCGTCCGGCTACTACGCCATGCTGGATTGCGACATTCTTTTAATGCTCGGGACGGACTTTCCTTATCGGCAATTCTATCCGCAGGGAAGCGGCGTGCGCATCGCGCAGGTCGACACCCGGCCGGAGCAGATCGGACGCCGCGCGGCGGTCGATCTCGCCGTCGTGGGCGATGTCCGGGCAACCATTCAGGCCTTGCTCCCACGGCTGGAAGAGAAGCTCGATGACTCGCATCTGGCGCAGGCCAAGCGGCACTATGGTGAGGCGCGTAAGCAATTGGACGATCTGGCCGCTGGCCGGCCGGGTAGGCGGCCGATCCACCCGCAGCAGATCGCCAAGGCGATCAGCGATCATAGCGCCGCGGACGCTGTTTTCACCTGCGATGTCGGTCTGCCGACGGTTTGGGCCGCACGCTATCTCACCATGAATGGCCGCCGCCGGCTGGTCGGCTCGTTCTGGCACGGCTCAATGGCGAATGCCTTGGCTCAGGCGATCGGGGCCCAGGCGGCATGCCCTGGCCGGCAGGTGGTTTCTATGTCGGGCGATGGCGGCTTTGCGATGCTGCTAGGCGACATGATCAGCCTGGTGCAGCTCAAGTTGCCAGTGAAGGTCGTGGTGTTCAACAATGGTACGCTCGGCTTTGTTGAACTCGAGCAAAAGTCGGCGGGTTTTCTGGATTATGGCACCGGGCTCGCGAATCCCAACTTTGCGGCGATGGCGGAAGCCGCGGGTATCCGCGGAATTCGAATTGAAGACCCGGGCGAGGTTGATGATGGGATCACCGAGGCATTCACCCATAATGGACCCGTGGTGGTGGATGCGGTGGTCAATCGAACCGAACTTGCCATGCCGCCCTCGATCACAGTGGAGATGGCGAAAGGTTTCTCGCTGTACGTGGTGAAGGCGATAATGAACGGCCGGGCGGACGAGGTCATCGATCTCGCGAAAACAAATCTCTGGCGTTGAATCGGATTCACTTATGGGGAAGCGCGCTTCGTGATGTGTGGAAGCGCTCTGTCTTTTGCTTGCGAGCAGAACCAGGGTTGCGCGACAAGGTGCAGATCGCGACCAAGGTCGGACTGCGTGAAGGACGAAGGTAGTTCGTCCCACCGTCAGATTTCGAGCTTCGCCACATCCTCGAGGTCCTGTATCCGTTGCCTCGCGCGTCGCTGATAGCTCGCCTGGTTTTGGTGCAGATCAGGCTGTGGTCATGCCACCGCCGTTGCCAATATTCGCGTTTCAGCGACCGGCACCGGAGCAAGCTCGCGGCGCGGCCTGCGGTTGTGGCCCGTTCCAAATCAGGTTGCCGATGCCGACGCCAGCGCCCAGCAAAATGCCAGCCGCCAATGCCTGCTGCAACCACCTTCCACGGCTCCCAGTCCATGTCTCACGCCTTCTCAAGGTTCGCCAAGCGACCATCGATGCTGTGAACCATGCGATGCAAGGCGGCGACGATTTTCGATAGGTGAGCTATTTCTTTGCGCACGGTATCCTCAGCGCGCTGGGCCGTTGTCATGCTGACAAACCCCTCGTCATGCACTGTGCCTATTTGATCCTGTAGCCGGTCCAGGCGCGCCATGATCTCGACGCGCGTCGTGTCGAGGCACTCACCTAACCGGTCTACTCGCCCGCCTAACCGGTCTACTCGCTCGCCTAATCGGTCTACGCGCCCGCCCAGGTCGCCTAACCCCTCTCCTAGCTGCGTCTCCAGACGCCTCAGAGCGCCCATAATCATGGCCGTGTCGCCGTTGCTCATCACCCCACCTCCGCCGCGCCCGCCTCGCCGGGCACAATCGACGCTGGCGCGATCTCTACCTTGAGGCCGGCAATCTCGTCTTCAACGGCGCGCCGCACTTTGGGTATGGGTGCCACCTTCGGGGAGAGTAACCGACGCGTGAACGCGTCGAGCGCCGGGTCCTCGACCGTGGGCATTGCACCAGCAGGCCATTGATACCACAAGCGCGGCTGGCAAGATGTTCTTTCACATCCTG
>JAFAHH010001024.1 GCA_019237355.1 Acetobacteraceae bacterium
CGAGCGTGGCCTCGGCGGCTTTGCCCGTGAGCCGCTTCGGCCGCAGATCGACCAGCAAGAGATGACTATCGGTTCCGCCAGTAACGATATCAAGGCCTTGCTCACTCAAGGTTTGGGCTAGTGTTCGAGCATTTTCAAGAACCGCACGCTGGTAGGTACGAAACTCGGGCCGTAATGCCTCTCCGAAAGCGACCGCCTTCGCTGCAATCACGTGCATCAGCGGCCCGCCCTGGATGCCGGGGAATACGGCGGAATTGAACTTCTTGCCTAGACCGGGATCATTGGAAAGGATCATGCCCCCGCGGGGGCCGCGTAGGGTTTTGTGCGTCGTCGTGGTGACAACGTGTGCGTGGGGGAGAGGGCTTGGGTACAGGCCAGCCGCAACCAGTCCTGCAAAATGGGCCATATCGACCATCAGGTACGCCCCGGACGCATCGGCAATCTGGCGCATCCGGGCAAAGTCTATAACTCGCGGGTACGCTGTGCCGCCTGCGATGATCAGCTTGGGTCTCTCCCGGAGCGCTTGCTCCTGCAGCGCGTCGTAGTCGATGAGGCAATCCTCGTGCCGGACGCCATAGGGAATGACCCGGAACCATTTGCCCGAGATGTTCGGGGGCGCCCCATGCGTGAGATGCCCCCCTGCGTCCAAGGCGAGCCCCATGAAGGCGTCGCCGGGCTTGAGCAGGGCGAAGAACACCGCCTGGTTCACCTGAGAGCCCGAATGGGGCTGGACGTTGGCGTATTCGCAGCCGAACAGCTTCTTGGCGCGGTCGATCGCGAGCTGCTCCACCACATCGACGTATTTGCAGCCGCCGTAGTAACGCCTTCCGGGATAGCCTTCGGCATACTTGTTGGTCAGCACGCTGCCTTGCGCAGCCAGCACTGCGGCGGAGACAATATTCTCGCTGGCGATCAATTCGATGCCGTCTTGCTGGCGGCAGAGCTCCGCGCCGATTGCTTCGGCTACCTCCGGGTCGGCCTCGGCGAGCGGAGCTGACCAGAACCGCTCCAACCCGGCGGCTGGGGAGAATTCGTTCATCGACGCTATTCCTGAGGATTACGATTTGTCGCCGGGTGTATCACGCCCTGGCCGGGGGGCAAATGCATGGGAGTGGGAGTGAGGAGCAGGCACGCCAGGCCGTCGTGCGACCTCGCGACCGGAGACGCCCTTTCTCGCCCAATTGTTCGCTTTCTCGATCCAGGCAGGGTTTGGCACAGATTCTGCGGGGGTTCGCGATGCCCCCGGTGCACCGATTGTCATGATAGGACCCGAGGGGTCCCGCACATATCCGTGCCGGCCATAGCCGACGACCTGGCGTACATCGTTTACCGCGCTGGGGGTATGTTCGCCGGGGGTATGTTCGCCTCCAGCCGCTGCTGCCGCGGCATTGCCTTAATGGCGCCTCGAGAATCTCGAACCAGCGAAAGGCCCGAGCCGGTCCTCAAAGGTAGAGACGCCGCGCCTGCGACGTCGCCGAATAGGGTTGGACCCCGATGAGATACAATGGCAGGAAGAAGAGCACGCCGCCAAGCGCGAAAATAGAGCGGCAAAATCATTGCGTTGGCGCCACTAAAGGCCGGGGACCAGAACAGGCCCAATGGCACCATGGGCGATGACGCCTGGGCCTCTTGCCAGAGGAATATTGCCAGAACGAGCACCGCACGGAACAAGCAAGAGTGGACGGGAAGGGACGCCCAACCGGAACTGGGCCCAGCCGCAGGCCTAAGCCAGTGCCGCCAGACCAAGTACCGGCAAAATGCCCCCAGCCAATCGATGGGTCTAACATCCGAGCGCCTTGCGCCCGCCGGCATGTGCCAGAACGTCAGGATTCAATGCCTTGCTTCAAAAAACCGGCAAAGGTCGGATGGAGCCGAGGCGGATCAGGCGATCCTGCTGCAGCAGCTGAAGCTGCGCTTGCCCCGCGCAGCCGCCGCCAAGGATCGCGGCGGCTGAGCTTTCCGCACCGAAATGATCAGCCTTTGTGGTGCCGGCCTACGGGACCGCACCCAAGCAAAATCAGGCCCCTGCCGCACTCCGGGCCGCAAGTAGCGAAAGTCGGGCTAAGCCGGAAGTCCGAGTAACGAGGCTCGAGGCGCGGGAAGTGAGGCTTTGGTCGTTCGGGGTGACGGAGAAACGGGCCGGTTCAGTTCCTCAACCGGCGTAGCCCCGCAGAGCCGGGTAAGAATGTTCCCCCTGCCAGTTTTGCATTGGCTCCTGTTTTCCGGCGCGGGGACTCAGCTCGATTCGGTGCTAGTTGCTTTCGAGCCGCCCCGCCAGCGAGCTGAAAAACCTTGGCATCAAATCGCGAACCTGCTCCGGGCTCTGCGAAATGCGGCCAGCCAGCCGTGGAGCATGGCATGCCTTGGTTGAGGGGTCCACCCGATCGTAAAAATGACCACATCGAACAGGGGTTCGGCACCGGGGTGCGGTGTTGAACCCTAACCCATTCACCCACGCCCAACCGTTGGCGGCAGCCCGACCAGGTGCAGGATTGAGGCATACCCACATCGATCTTCCCGGCCATGGCAATGCCCGCCCCCGACTGAGAGGCGCTCTGACTGCCGTCCGCGCAAGGTTCTCTCTGGGCTTGCATCGAGGTCTCGATGGAGGTGGTCGACCTTTGCTGCAGGGATGGGCCTTTCACGTCCCCGCCTCCGGCATGGCACGGCGCGTCATCGCCATCGACCCTCGATCCAGCGATGGTGGACCTGGCCAGGGCGCGGGGAGTCGCCGCCCTTGTCGGCTCGATATTTTCAAGGGTACTATATCTCCATGGCGTGCGCCTCCAGTCCGATTGACTAACCGGGTTTTTTGCTTTTTTGGGGCAAGGCGCATCCGCGAGTTTAGCGCCTTATCACCCGGTCGCCTATCACGTGCTCGACGTGGCTGCATCAGCCTTTGCGCTTTTGCAATGTGGTGCTAGCAAGGCGCCGGCGCCTTGGCAGGTCCCGACGCTTGCAGTCGCAATTGCGGCACTCATCGTGCTGCATGATCTCGGGAAGTTTTCTCGTTGCTTCCAAAGCCAGTCACCGGAGCATTGGCCTTTGTTCCTGGGGCCGCTGGATCGCCGACCAGGGCCGAAGCACGATAGCGCCGGCTTCATCATGCTGGACAAGCGTCTCGGCGATTTGCTGGACCCGCTGCTTCCGGGTTGGCGCGAAAGCGGGCGAGCAGGGCTGCTCAGAGCGCTCTGCGGGCATCATGGCCGCCCGCCTGAGGAGCTGAACTACTTTCCCGAAGAGGTTATCGACGATGCGTGTCTCGCGGCGGCACGCGCATTCGGCTGTGCCGCAATTCAGGCCATTGATCCGCCCCACTACCCGAGCCGGAAGACGGGAATATCGAGACGCTTGGGTGGTGGCTTGCCGGGCTCACTGTCATCGCCGACTGGATCGGGTCTTCGCAGACTTGGTTTCCCTATCAGCCGCCCGTCTGGCCGTTGGACGGCTACTGGCGAAACATCGCCCTGGCTCAGGCCAAATCGGCCATCGCTGCCGCAGGCACTATTCCGGCAGCCGCGCGGCAGCCGGAGCTTTCGCTTCGGGAGCTGGCTGGAAAGGAAATTTCAGCTAGCCCCATACAGCTTCTGGCTCAGTCGGCCGGCTTGGGGATGGACGGCCCCATACTTGCGCTTATCGAGGACCAGACCGGCAGCGGCAAAACCGAAGCGGCGCTGCTGCTTGCACACCGTTTGATGGCGGCCAAGCGAGCGGCCGGATTGTTCATGGCACTGCCGACCATGGCGACCGCAAACGCGATGTACGGCCGGCTGAGCGGTGCATACAGACGACTCTTCGCGCCTGAGGCGCGGCCTAGCTTGGTACTGGCTCATGGGCGTCGGCGGGATCACGATGGCTTCTGGTCTTCCATACTACGCGACATGGCCGACCCGGATGATGAGCGAGCCGGCAGGACGGGACCGGAACGGCCTCGGCGGAATGTGCGGCCTGGATTGCCGACGACCGGCGGCTGAGTTTTCTCGCCGATGTTGGCGTGGGCACGATCGATCAGCCGTTTCTGGCGGTGCTGGCGGCGCGGCACGCCCCATTGCGACTGCATGGGCTGTCTCAGCGCGTACTAATCATCGACGAAGCGCATGCTTACGATGCTTACATGCAAGAGGAAATGTTCCGTCTAATCGAATTTCAGGCTGGGCTCGGCGGTAGCACCATCATCTTGTCGGCTACGCTACCCAAGAAGACGCGCGAGAAGCTTGCGGCGTCGTTTCAGAAAGGCACAGGCGGTGGCAAATTCGGGGCTGTTTAGGCAGCATTTCCGCTGGCGACGATATTGCGCCGGGACAAGAGCGAAGAAATTGCCTGCGAGGGGCGCGTGGAGCTGGCGTGCCGGGTCGAGGTGGAGCGTCTGAATTCGGTGCAAGCGGCTGTCGATTGCATCATTGCTGCTGCGAGCGCCGGGCAGGCAGTCGCCTGGGTGCGCAACGCTGTCGATGACGCGATCGAGTCACGGGAATTGCTTGCGGCCAGGGAGATGGATCCGGCGGGCCTGAGCCGCAATGCCCGATCCATCCCCGGATTGCCACCGCCGCGGCCGATCCCAGTAAAGGATCGCTCCTCGATCCTGTTCTTGGAAAAGGGGCAACTGGACGTCATCGATGGCGCCTTCGTAGTGATTGATATAAAGCTTCCGTTCGGCTCATCCGCGGAGTAGTATGATATTTGTTAAGGGACTCGTTACAGGAGATCGGCAACCAGGGAGGACAAGATGCGCCGGTACAATGTCGCAGCGATTGCTGTGGCCACGGTGATTGGCTTAACCGCGAACCACGCCTTCGGGCAGCAGTTTATTTCGCGCCTGACTGGGTTTGACGAAATCGGATCGATACCCACCCCCTACACTGGGGCGATCCTGTCCAACGGCAAGGCGATCGCAAGGCTCACGCTCGATCCAAATGCCGGTACGATCGCATACACGCTGACCTACTCGAACGTGGGTACGACCCAGCCATCCACAGGTACGGTAACACAGGCCCATATCCATTTGGGCAAGAACCACTCATCCGGCGGCATCCTCGTGTTCTTTTGCTCGAACTTGGACAACAAGCCCGCAGGCACTCAGGCCTGCCCGGCGAATAGTGGTACCGTCTCAGGCACGTGGACAGCGGCCGACGTCCAAGCCATCCCGGGTGAGAACGTTGCGGCTGGGGACTTCGACGCGCTCACGGACGCGCTCTTCTCCAACACCGCCTACGCCAATATCCACACAACGGCCTTTCCGGCCGGCGAGATTCGGGGCCAAGTCTACCCCGTAGGGCGCCAACGCGAAAGCGACTATTAACTGCCGGCTGCCTCGGGAGGGGCGGAATCCTCTTTCCCGGGGCGCCGCCCACTGAGTTCCTTCGGCAGATGCCGAGGAAGCCATCCAGTCAAGCGCGATCTGCTCCAAGACCTCGCCACTGATCGTAGCTGGTGAGGTCTTCGGCAATGCGTAGGGTGTGAGCGACCACCATGCTCCTCGCCGAGTACAACTACCGCCGGATCTGGTTGTGGCTGTGCCTGGGCTGGATCATCAGCAGCGCTGACCGGACGATAACCGGGCGGGTCATCACTTGGATGATCCAGAACAAGGTAGCGTTCATGGCCACCAGCAATCCCTACGCGCTGGGCGGGCTGATCGGCAGTATCTTCTTCGCAGCCTGGTGGTTACGCCGGGGACCGGCACGGCCATCGAAGTGTGATTGCCATCAGCTTGTTTTGGGCCGCCATTGCGACCTTCCTCAGCGGGCTTGCGGGGGCGCTCGTCGC
>JAFAHH010001102.1 GCA_019237355.1 Acetobacteraceae bacterium
GCGTCGCGTTCACCTTGGCGCGCCGCCGACAGTTGCGAGGTGAAGCCAGTCGGAAAGCTGGATGCCGGCAATCGGCACGTCCAGTTTGATGAGCGGGGAGGGGAGACGGAGCGCATGTGCGACACCGCGCCTCTCCTCGACTCTACCACTTTACCAATTCGGGTGCGGCAATGACCATGACCGCCTTCTGGCAAAAGGGGCACGGTCACTTGAGCTTCACCTGCCGCCCTAAGTTGTCCGCTCAGGTAAGGATATCGGACAACTCGATTAATCTCGGCCACATACACAAGGTCGGGCTTGGTCCGGGCGGCCAGAACGCCATCCCAAACGGGGAGCTCGAGACCTTCCGCAAGTACCGCTGCAGCATCTGGTTGATCCCGACTATCCCGGGAGAAGATCGGGAATAGTGATATGCTGGACCACGCCCGGCTTGTCGTTTTGCCAATCGCCAAACGCTACCTGCCCAGTCCGTGTCGTCTGAGCCATGGCAGGGTAGACGAGCAAGCTGGCGGCAGCGTTTGGCTTGTTTGGCGGCCCGAAGCCGCGCCCGCGCCACCACCATTCCCCATCTTCATTCTACCAACCCGACGCGGCATGGTGCCGTTACCGTGGCACCCTAACTCCTTAGCGGGCGCGCTTGCAGCTCCACCGGAAATGCAACATGAGCCGGCAGTCTCTTCTTCGCACGTCGGCGACGTCCGCGGAGGATCGGAGCCGGGCCAACCGCGGCAGTCCCAGCCGGCCCGGATCGTTTCAGCTACGAGGCCGAGCCGGCGGTGGTGAGTTCAGTTGCCGAGCGCACGATCAATGGAGCGGCCCGCCTTCTGCGCCGGTCCCGGATCGATGGCATCCTTCACGTTCTGCCCTGCTTGATCGACCGCCTGGCCGGCCTTCGTGGCGGGTCCTTCCTCGCGATCGCTGCAAGCTGCGGCTGCGAGGCTGACCAAGATTAAAGCGGCGAATGCGTGATTTCTCATTATCTCTCTTTCTAGCTGCATCTCTGCCCAAGTCCTGCGCCGAACGCCAAAGCCGAAAGAGGGTTGCGCGCAAAGCGAGGCCAAAATCTGGGTGACCGCACTCGGGCGCCCGCGCAGAGGACGCTCAGCCTTCGTATAGTTCCTATACAGTAACGAAAAGGATCGAGCCTGGGTCACAGCTATGAGCGAGCTTGATAACGTTATCGATCAACTCGCGGCTTCGACCCCTTGTCATTGCGGGATATGTAACGATCATGGCGGGCCGCCGTTGCGCCCGGGCTGTTCACGATTTGCCGGCGTGCATCAGGTCCGGTGGTGGGCGCGCGCGCGTCGATGGCTCGAGGCTTGTTGGCCGCCAGGCTCTACGGATGAGATGCTCCGCCGCCTTCTCTTTTGATGCCGGCGGCGATCGGCGGCGGTGACTCGGCATTCGCTGGTGCACCTGCGCCCGTCAATTCGGCGTAGATAGTCTGAGCCATCGCTAGATGGCTAAAGACTCCGGGCAACGTCTTCTCGGCGAATCCCTTCAGCTGCGGGTCCTGACCTGAGCCTATCTCGTACGCGAGGAGCTGCGCAGTTTTTTGATGCGCTACTATTTGCTCTCGAATGTACGTTCGATCGAAGTCGCCGTTATGCAAGGCCATGAGCTCGGATTGCATGGTCCGCGTTTCGGCATCGGCCCCGCCGGGCATCGCCAATCCCGCTGGCTTTGCAAGCTTCGAGAGTTGCTCGTTCGCCTGGGTGTGGTCCTCGACCATGCGCCGGCCGAAGTCCTTAACCGCAGCCATCTGCCCCCGCTGTTCCGCTAACCGGCCCAGGTCAACTTCGGCCACCCCGCCAATGGCGGCGGCCTGAACAAACGTACGATCCGGCACGTTCGGCTGGTGCGGTGCCGGTAAGCCGGGCGCGCTTTCCGGCGTGCCCGGCGGCACGCCGGCGGGATTCGCCGGTTGAGCCCAGACCGGAGCCACACAAAGAACAATCATGATTGATCCAGTAGTCACAAACAAGCGCATTCGATTTCCCCGGTTCGAGCTCGCCAACATTGTCGCGAGATCACTGAGCCAGTGCCAGTAGCTTCAGAGAGCCAGCATATAGGCCACCAAATTTGCCTTCTCCTGCTCCGTAAGGTTGAGCCCCAGCACCAAGTTGAAGAACTCGACGCAGTCCGCCAATGTCATCAACCGCCCGTCATGCAGATACGGGGGCGAGTCCTTAATGCCGCGGAGCGTGAACGTCTTAATCGGGCCGTCCGGAATCATCACGAGCCCATTCGAGGTCTCGCCGGTCTGATAAAAGCGCTCGAGCTGCAGGTCGTGCATGTTGTAGTCCATGAACGCCGTCTGCGGGATATGGCATGCGCTACATTGCCCCTGCCCATAAAAACCTGCTCGCCAGCTAACTCCTGCTGCGTTCCTTTCGCTGGACTCAAATGGCCCATCGGATCGAGCTTGGGCGCGGGGGGAAAATCAATGATATCTTGCATCTGCCCCATCATAGCGACCTGATTGGTGCGGTCGGGCAGATTGGCGCCCTTGCGGGTGGCACTAA
>JAFAHH010000119.1 GCA_019237355.1 Acetobacteraceae bacterium
TCCATTAGCGTAGAAAGGCTCGGATTCGCCGTGTTGGGAGTAACCAGCACCGCCGGGTGCGGCGAGAAACCGCCAAAGAAACCTACCGGCAACAATCCCGCCGGCCACAGGCCAACCCCCGCGAGACAACCAATGCCGCCAGCGATGACATCGAGGTCGGAGTCTTTTAACTCCAGCATTGTGCCGCGTGGCATTTCCACTTCACTTCATCAACCAAGAAGTTCGTTGGTTGCAATACATTCCGCGACCGAACGTGGTTCAACCATTTGTTCGATTCCCGGACTTGAAACCATCTAATCCTGCCACCCACATGGTCTGTCAACAACCGTTGCATTCGGTGGCACTCGCCCCGGTGCAGACTCCGCGCGAGATCCTGAGCGCGGCGCCAAAGGCTCCGGAAACCAACTCCGTCCCCGACCCCCATCGGCCCACCTCGGCAAGCGCCGCCACGCTCCCCCCAGGGCCATAGCCGCCCTGCTCAAGCAAGCGGACGACAAACTGGCGCAAGCCGATCTCTCGTCCGCGCGTCTCCTGTACGAGTGCGCGGACGAGGCGCGCAGTGGCGCAGGCCCGGTCGAGCTGGTCAAGACCTACGACCCCGTGTTCCTCGCCGGAGTCGCGACGAGCGGCGTCCGGCCTGAACCGCAACGCGCAACAGAGTGGTACCAGAAGGCCGTTGCGATCGGAGAGAACGGTGCGCGCACCACATTGAGCCGGCCTCGAACGCTGGAAACTCCAACGCAGCGACTCCAACCCACTGCAGACGGGCTCAACGCCCAGCTAACGGACCGCGAGGACGAAGGGGCGCTCCCGGCTTGGGCTCATCAGGAGTGCAGCAATCCCTCGATGCTGCGCGCGAGCGCAAACAGCCGCTGTTCAACAAGCGTCGGCGCGTTGCAGGCGTAGGAGAGTGATTCGCGGCGGTTTTGGAAAACCTGCAAGTCCCAGTTCAGGCGTTCCGTCAACGCTTCCACCTCTGCTTGATGGTGCCCACCCTGAGATTGCAGCTCTTGCAGTTTTTCGTTCTCCGACCGGATATCCGCGGCCAGCTCCTTCTGGCGCGTCCCAAAGCGGTCGAGCCCCGCCATGATGCTGTCCCGCTCGCGGCTCAATACATCGAACAGCGCCGCGAACAGGGTCAGCAATCTGCTCTGTTTCTCCGTGCCAGCATTTTCGGCGAAGGACTTGATCTCCGCCTCCGCCTGGTCGAGCGGCATCCGTCTCTGGGCGAGGCGATGGGCAAGCTCGGCCACCGTGGAATCCTGCTCCCAGGTCGTGCGGTAGGAATCAACCGGCGGCCCGTTCCATATCGCCGCAATCGACAGCTCAGGAACCTTGATCTGTTGGCATGGCCAGTTCGGATCGGCCCCCGGCGGGGCCGCCTGCACACTCAGAGTGGGCCACAACGAAACGAGGGCGAGCAGCCGCCGCTTCACGCGCCGCCGCCGCCGCGCCTCGCGATCAGGCCGCGCGAAGGATCGTAGGCAAGAATGGCGCCCGCGACAAACACGAACGTCGCTCCCGACACCACAGCGAGCGAGAGCCAGTCAATTTTGGCGTACAGCATGAAGCGGATCAGCTCGACCCCGTAGCTAAACGGGTTGAGCTGGCAGACCGTGTAGAGGATCGGACTCGATTGCTGCACGAGCCAGAGCGGATAGAGGGCCGAGGAGGCGAAGAACATCGGGAAGATCACGAAGTTCATCACGCCTGCGAAGTTCTCGAGCTGCTTGATCGCCGACGAAAGCAGCATCCCAAGCCCGCCCAGCATGAGCCCGTTCAGAATCAGGGCCGGCAATATGGCCACGAACCCCCAGCCCGGCAGGTCCACGCCGTACAGAACGGCGATGATTAGGAAGGCATACACCTGCAACACCGAAACGGCGGTGCTCGCGAGCAGTTTGGAGACGAGCAGGAACCAGCGCGGGAACGGGCTGACCAGCAACATCCGCATATTTCCCATCTCCCGGTCGTATACCATCGAGAGCGAGGACTGCATTCCGTTAAAGAGCTGGATCATCGCAATGAGGCCCGGCGTGACATAGACCTCGTACAGCACGTAGGTCTCGTAGGGCGGGATGATCGAAACACCGAGGATTTGCCGGAAGCCCGCGGCGAAGATCAGCAGCCACACCAGCGGGCGCACAAGCGCTGAGACGAAACGTTCGCGTTGATGCACGAAACGCAGCGCCTCGCGCCACGCGATGCCCCGCAGGGAGATCAAGTACTGAACCAGGGTG